>NZ_JAKRMO010000024.1:0-53867 GCF_022346485.1 Brachybacterium sp. ACRRE
GGGGGTGGGCCTGGGGCCGGCTTCGATGTCGCTGAGTGAGGTCTCAACGCCTATATGGGCTTGAGACCTCACCCAGCGACATCGCAGGGTCCGCCGCCCTCGGCTGCGCCGCCCTCAGGTACCGCCGCCGTCGGCCGCTGGCCCGACAGCCCTCAGGCGTCGGCCGAGGCGCTCTCGTGCGCGCGCTGGCCCTCGCGGGCCACGCGCACCATCTCCTCGCGCGGCACCACCTTCACGCGCGGGCGCGGATTGCCCTCGCTGTCCTGGACGGCCGCACCCAGGCCGATCTCGTGCTCCTCGAGGGCGGTCCAGCCCTGCCAGGTCGTGAACTCCACGCCCTTGTCCTCCAGCAGGCGCAGGATCGAGTCGGGATCGCGGTCCGAGGCGCTGGGGATGCGGCCGGCCTCGAGGTCCTCGAGCAGGCTCGCGACGGTCTCCGCGGCGTCGGACTTCGTGGCGCCGATGAGGCCGACGGGACCGCGCTTGATCCAGCCGTTGGCGAAGAGGCCGGGGATGACCTCGCCGTCGGCCTCGGTGACGCGGCCGGCCTCGTTGTGGATGACGCCGCGGGACTCGTCGTAGGGGACGCCGGGCAGCTCGGAGCCGAAGTAGCCGATCGCGCGGTAGACGGCCTGGAGGTCGTAGTCGACGAGCTCGCCGGTGCCCTGCATGGTGCCGTCGGCGTCCAGACGGGTGCGCTCGAAGCGCATGCCGGCGACGCGGCCGTCCTCGCCGAGGACCTCGACGGGCTTGTGCCAGAAGTGCAGGTGCAGGCGACGCTGCACGGGTCCGCCGTGGGCGTCGGTGGGCTCCTCGCCCTTGGCCTCGCGCTCCTGCTGCGCGTGCAGCCAGCCCTCGAAGGTCGCAAAGACCTGCTCGCGGCGGCGGTCGGCGCGGATGGCCTCGCGCTCCTCGGGGGTGATCATCGCGAAATCGGCCGGGTCCATGACGATCTGCACGCCGTGGGGGTGGGCGAGCTCGCGGGTCTCCAGCGGCGTGAACTTCGACTGCGCGGGCCCGCGGCGGCCGAACACGTGCACGTCGGTGGTGCGCGCCGAGGTCAGGCCCTCGTAGACGTTCTCCGGGATCTCGGTGCGCAGCAGCTCGTCGGCCGACTTCGAGAGCATGCGGGCCGCGTCCAGCGCCACGTTGCCGTTGCCGATCATGGCGACCTGCTCGGCCTCCAGGGGCCAGGTGCGCGGGTAGTCAGGGTTGCCGTCGTACCAGGCCACGAAGTCGGCGGCGCCGTAGGAGCCCTCGAGGTCGATGCCGGGGATGTTCAGCTCGGCGTCCTTGAGGGCGCCGGTCGCGAAGATCACCGCGTCGTAGCGCTCGCGCAGCTCGGCGGCGGTGAGGTCGGTGCCGAACTCGACGTCGCCCAGGAAACGGATGTCCCCGCGGTCCAGGATGCGGTGCAGGGCGGTGATGATGCCCTTGATGCGCGGGTGGTCGGGGGCGACACCGTAGCGGATCAGCCCGAAGGGCGTCGGCAGAGCGTCGAAGAGGTCGCACTGGACCTCGAGCTCGCCGGACTTCACCTGCGGGGAGCGCAGCAGCGTCTCGGCGGCGTAGACGCCCGCGGGGCCGGAGCCGATCACGGCGAGTCGCAGGGGCTGGGCGGAAGGCTGGTTCGTGGTCATCGCACCTCGGGTTCCCGGGGCGAGCGCCCGCGGGCGCTGCACGCGTCCGGCGAGAGCGGCGTCGCCGTTGGTCTCGATTTACGCACCAGCCTATACGCGAAAATCACTGACCTGCAGACCCCGGGGGCCCGGAGCAAGCGGGATCACGCTCCGGGCCGCCCGGGGGACGCATCGGGGCGACGGATCGGCCGGCGGGGGCCGCCGGCGAGCGGCGGGCCGACGGGTCGGGGCCGACGGGCCGGCCGACGGCCGACGGGCCCGTCGGCCCCGAGCCGCTCAGACCTCCGCGAGCAGCGCCTGGATGCCGGCCTCGTCGAGGGCGGGCTGGTCGGCGTCGAGATTCTGGACCGGCAGAGGGCAGTCGCCGAGGTCGCGGATCGGGAGGCGGGCGCCGCCCTCGCGCATCGACTGGTGGGCGATGATCCCGGGCAGGGTGTAGCGGGCCGCCTGCCAGGCGTTGACCATCGGCTGCTTCCCGTTCGTGACCGCGCGCGCGAAGTCGTCGACCAGGAAGTGGTGGGCGCCCTCGTGGCCGTTGGGCTTGCCCTGGAACTCCGCGGGCAGGCGCTCCTGGTGGTGGGAGCGGGCCGCGCCGGCCACGAAGGCGTCGCGCAGGGTGGGGGAGACGTCCTTCAGGCGGGGGTCGTCCAGGCTCATGGTCGAGGAGGTGCTGATGAGGTCGGTGACCTCGAGGACCGACTTCTTGTCGTGCCAGTAGGTGACGTCCACGGTCTCCTCGAAGCTGCTGGCCTCGCCGAAGAAGCGGAAGCGGGACTCGCGCTTGTGGCTGGGGTAGCCCACGCGGCGCAGCTCGTTGGTGCGGAAGGCGCCGCCGTTGTCCATCTCGAACAGCGCGAAGGCGTTGGAGACGTCGTTGTCGAACATCGAGACGTCCTTGTCGAAGACGCCGTCGCCGCGGGTGTCGGGCCGTCCGAGCGCCGAGACCGAGATCGCGTGGCGGTCCTCGAGCACGCCCAGGATCCCGCCGATCGAGTGCGTGGGGTAGAGCAGGGGCGGGTAGGAGGCGGTCGACTTCCAGGCGTCGCCGCCGGAGTACTTGTAGGCGTCGTAGAAGCCCAGGTCCATGTCGTGGACGTAGTCGCCCTCGGCGTAGAACACCTCGCCGAAGGCGCCCGAGCGCTCGATCCGCCGGGCCAGCACCACGGCGGCGTTGTACTGGCTGGTCTCGCCCATCATGTAGACCAGGCCGGTCTCCTGCACGAGGCGGGTGATCTCGCGGATCTCCTCCTCCTCGATCGCCATGGGCACCGCCGAGTAGACATGCTTGCCGGCCTGCAGCGCCTGGATCGCGATCTTCCCGTGCGTCCAGCGCTGGGTGAAGATCGCGACCGCGTCGACGTCGGAGGCCAGCAGCTCCTCGACGCTCGAGAAGCGTCCGGCGAAGCGCACCGGGTTCTGCTCGCGCTGCTCGATCGCGTCGATGCGCTCGGGCACCGAGTCCACGGCATAGACCGCGGAGATGTCGGGGTGGGCGCTGAAGAGCTCGGCGAAGTGGGTGCCGAACTGGCCGATGCCCACGATGCCCAGGGTGAACGACATATTTCCTCCTTGAAACAAAGTGTGGGTCACACAGTAGCGCGCACAGTGCGCACGGGGGAAGGAGGAATCGAGGGACGGGAACCGACGGGCCGACGGCCGACGCTCGGGGTCCGGCCGTCGGCCCCGATCCAGGCTCGGAACCGCGCCCGGATCCCGAGCTCGGATCCCGGACTCAGGAACCGGTCGTGACCGGCGCGCCCTCGGAGGGCTGGACCACGACGAAGCCCGGGCCGTGGAAGCCCAGCTGGAAGGACTCGCCGGAGCCGCGGCCGATGAGCGAGCCCATCTTGAAGTCGTTCTTGATCTGCGGGGTGAGGTTCGCCGACCAGCACACCGCCGCCTGCGGGTCCACGTACGTGGGCTGCTGCGAGCAGTCCAGCAGCATCGGCGGGCCGTCGGACGTCACGGCGACCAGGCCCTGGCCCTGCAGGAACAGGTTGAACAGGCCGCCGGCCATGAAGCCCGCGCCGCCCGTTCCTCGGATGTCCCACTGGATCGAGGAGTCGAAGGCCAGCAGGTTGCGGGTGTTCAGGGTCAGCGCGTCGCCCTCGAGCTGGATCAGGAAGATCTCGTCGGCCCGACGGGCGAAGAACACCTCGCCCTGGCCGCGCACGCGCATGAGGTTCCCGCCCTCGCCCGTGGTCATCTTCTTCAGCAGCTTCATGCCGCCGCCCGAGCCCTGGTACGAGAAGTCCATCTGCCCCTGATAGGCGACCATCACGCCCTGGGCGGCGATGATCTCGGGGGACTGCGGCTGCAGAGCGCAGCGCAGCATCTTGGAGGACTGCAGGACCCAGCGCTCCTGGGTCTGCTTCTCCTGGTTCGAGGCGTCGAAGAGGGTGCTGCGCATGAGCGGTGTCCTTGTCTGGCGGGGTCCGGCGAGCGGGTCGTGGGGCCGGTCAGGTCGGGCATTCCGGGAGATCGTCTCACGGTCGCGTGGCAGCGGTCACTGGTCGGGCGGTCGGGCGATCGGCAGGTCGGGCCGACGGGTCGGCCGGGCCGGCCGGGCCGACGGGCCCGGCCGTCATGTCGCCAGGGCGCCCTCCCGGGCGAGCTGGTGCTGGAGGGAGCCGGGGAGCACCCAGAGGCGGTAGCCGTAGCTCGAGCCGCCGGTGACCGGTCGGGCACCCAGGTCCTTCATCGTCGACCCGTTCTTGCACGAGATGACGAGTTCGGTCGTGAAGGGCCGGCCCTTCGGCGGATCGGCGATGCTCACGGTGCGCGGCGAGAACCAGAAGCCCGACCAGTTGAGGATCTCGGCCCTGTTCAGGCCGGAGCTCGCGCACGAGAGGTCGACGTCCACCGGCAGCGGGCCCGTGTCCCCGCTCGCGGCGTCCGCCTTCTCGAGACTCGCACCCAGCTTGGCCGGCACGCGCCGTTGCTGATCCTGGTTCGCGTTCAGGGACATCGCGGCGGCGCCGACGAGCAGCAGGGCCACGGCAGTGCGCGGAAAGCGCCGCAGCACGAACAGCGCGGCCAGGGCGATCGCCGTCGCCAGCGAAGCCCATATCCAGAAGCGGTTCGCGTTGTCGAGCGTGGGCGTCAGCGGACGATGGAAAGGATGCTCGGGGAACATGCCCTGCCAGCTGTTCACGGCCGCCGTGTTCGTCCCCAGCCCGTACCACATGGGCACGTGCGGGGCGACCTTCAGCACCACGGCCGCGGCCCCCAGCACGAACACCACCAGGGCGATGCCGATCATCGGGGCGCTCACCCGGCGCAGCAGCGCGGCCGCGGCCACCATCACGACCAGGGCCGCGACCTGGTCGATGTAGCGCGAATAGAGCCAGGCCTCGAGGCCGTGGAAGCTCTTCCCCCACAGCGCCTCGGGCTGGTACCACCACACCACGCTCATGGCGACAGTGCTCACGGTGAGGCCGAACAGGAACGCCCCCGGTCCCAGACGCAGGGTGCGCAGCTCCCGCAGCGTCCACACCACGATCACGACGAACCCCAGGGCGAACAGTCCGGCGGTGCCCACGACCTGCGCCCAGCTCTGGCCCGCCAGGAGTTTCGCGAGTGCCTCGGGCTGGGCATGGAGGATCGCCTGCATGGCCAGGTCCGTCTTGCTGCTGCCAGTCAGCAGCATGCGGTGGTTGATGGCCGAGGCGATCCGGTCCACGATCCACCAGGACGCGACCAGCGCGAGCACGCCCACGAGCGCCTTCGCGACGCTGCGGCGAGTGAAGAAGAGCAGCCACACCACGGCCGTGAGCACGAGCGCGAGAGCGCGCGTGTGCGTGAGGTAGGCGGCGGCGATCGCGCCGACGAAGAGCGCCAGGCGCCACCACGTCGGCCGCTTCCAGAGCACGAGCATGCCCAGCGCCGCCCAGGCGTAGCAGAACATGAGCAGCGGCTCGCTCATCGCGTAGTCCGCGGGCTCGATCCGTCCGGGCATGCACATGGCCAGACCCGCGACCGCGATCGCCTGCGGCGTGCTCATCCCCAGATGGCGGCCCGCGAGGGCCAGCGGGAGGATCGTCGCGACGCCGATGACGTTGCCCAGGATGATCGCCGCGCGGTACACCGTCGCCGGGTCGTGCGTGAACCACCAGATGGGCGTCATGAGGATCGCCCACCCCGGGTAGTAGCCGCTCCCGGAGAGCTTGGGGACGTCGTGGTCGCCGGAGAGCATCCGCGCGATCTGCAGCGGATGGATCTCGTCCCATGGGGTGCGCGGCGCCACGGCGCTCTGCGCGACCACCACGTGCAGGACGATGCAGAGCACGACGGCGGCCCCCGCGAGCACCCACCACAGGCGGGAGGCCCCGGCGGCCGAGCCCGACCTGACGTCGGTCCCGGTCCCGGCCCCAGGCGTGGTCCCGGGCTCAGCGCCGGGCCGCGTCTCAGCGCGGGCCCGCCCCTCAGTGCCGGCCTGCGCCGCAGTGCCGTCCTCCGCCTTCGTGCCGGCCGCGCGCTCGGCTCCGGTCTCGCGCGAGCGTCGCAGCGCGGTGGGAGGGAGCGCGATCTCCGCGGAGCGCGCGGCAACGGGTGATGACACGGTGGCGAACCTCCGGCGACGGGAACAGAGGGCAGGTGCGGCCGCACGGAAGGAGCAGAGGCACCGGCGCGGTGCGGATGGGCGGGCCCGTGAGGCACGGGACCCTGCCCCGACCCGGCTCGCGATCCCCCACGAGGCCGGGTGCGGCGTCCCTGCGCGGGACGCCGTGCCACCACCGGGCCGGCCATCCGCGACCCGCCGTCGTGAGAATAGCCCCGGCGGCACCGGCGTCCTGGGAGAGATCGTGCCGTCCCCGCGCGACGCACCAGGACAGCGCCCCGGAGCGCGGGAAGCTTCACACGGAGTTCATCGGACCGACGCCCGACGTTGACCGACGAGCGGACGGGATGCGACGTGGGGCACGGAGCGGCCGCGCAGACGTGGGCAGAAGCGGCGCAATGGCCGCGCAGAAGCGGCGCAGAACGGGACAAGTGGGGCGCCGTCGGCGCGACTTCCGCGGGACGACGGCCGTGTCCTCCCCGCTCGTGGCCTGCGTTCCTGGACAATGGTCCGCAGGCACGGACGAGGGGAGTGGCCGGAGTGGAGCGCGCACTGCGAGGTGTCCAGAAGTTCGGCGCCGTCGCCGTCCCGATCCTGGTGGTCTGCGCCCTCACGGTGTGCGCGACGATGGGCTGGATCGCGCGCCATCCCTTCGATGACCAGGGCGAGCACCTGCTGTTCCTGAGCGCCTTCGACGCCCACACGAAGCTCGTCGTGGGCCTGCTGATCTACACCGCGGTCATGTACGCCGCCCTGCTCACCGTCGTCGGCGGCCTGCTGCGCTTCACGCTCGCGCGGGCCGAGGAGCGCGCCGGCGAGCTGGCCGCAGATCCCGCCCGGCGACGGCCCTCCCGGATCGCACGGTCCGCGCGCTGGCTGCTGGGCAGCTGGTGGCGCCTCGCTCTGCTGCTGCTCGTGATCTGGTCGCCCATCCTGCTGGGCGAGGTGCTCGGCGGGGGCGGGGCCTGGGCGGATGCCGACCTCCAGGGCGGATCGCTGCGCGGCGAGGGCATGTCCGGCCACCGCAGCCCGCTCGTGATCATCGCCTTCGAGTGCGTGCTCGCGATCGGCCGACTCCTCACCGGCGGCATCGGGGCGGGCCTCGGCGTCCTGGTCCTGGTCCAGCTGGCGCTCGTGCTCGCGGCCCTCGGCCGTGCGGCGGCGCTGTTCGGCCGCTGGGTGCGCAGCGACGGCCTGTGTGCCCTCGCGCTCGCGGTGCTCGTGATCGGCGGCATCCCGATCGCGCTCTGGTCCCTGTCGCTCTCACCCGCCGCGCTCGGCGCGGCCTCCCTGTGCTGGTTCCTCGCGCTCGTCATCGACCACGTCCACTCGCGCGAGCCGATCCACGGCGGGAGAGTGCTCGAATGGGCGCTCGCCGCCCTGCTGCTGCTCAGCTGCTCCGCGCTCGCGGTGCCCCTGGTGATCGTGCTGCTGGTGATGACTCTGATGATGCGCCGCGGCCGGGAGGCCTGGCGGGTGGCGCTGGTCGCTCTCGTCGTGCCGCTGCTCGTGGTCCTCGTGGGCACGCGCCTGGGCGCCTCCCAGGGGATGCTGGGCACGGAGGACCCGGTCGCCCAGCACGGGCTGCAGGCGCAGAGCATCGCCCTCGCCCTGCGCGAGGACCCCGACGCGCTGTCCGCGGAGGACGCCGACGCGCTCGCGAAGATCTTCGACGTCGACGACCTGCGCGACCGCTACGCGCCCGGAGCGCCGGCGAGGCTGCTCGAGGCGGAGAACGACGATGTCAGCGCGGCCCAGGCGGAGCGGCTCCCGGACATCTGGTGGCACCTCGCCCAGAACCATCCCGGACTCGCGGCCGACGGCATCCTGCTGGAGGTCTCCAGCACCTTCGACCCCTTCGCCCACGGCCGCCAGAACCTCCCGGGCACCGCGGACGACGGCGCGCCCGGCGCGGTCGCCTCGGTCCTCGACGGGACCCCCGGCCTGCGACTGCTCGTCGAGTCGCCCCTGCGCGTCGTGGCCGTGCTGCTGGTGGGCGTCATCGCGGTCGCCCTGCGCCGCCCCGGCGTCTGGTTCTGGGCGGTGCCGATCGGCATCCTGACCGGGGCGCTCGCCCTCATGCCGGCCGACGCCTCGGGCGGCGCCGCGCTCGTGATCGGCTGCTTCCTCCCCTTCGCCCTGCTCGCGCTGTCGGCGAGCAGGGAGCTCGTCGAGGTCGGCTCGCCCGACGGCGCGGTCCGCAGGATCCGCCGCGTCACCCGGCGGCGCAGCGCGCCGGGTGCGGGTGCGGGTGTGGGCGCGCGCGGCGGTCGCCGGGCCGACGGTGGGGTCGGTGCTGGCGACAGAGGTGCGGACAGCAGTGTCGACAGCGGTGCTGACTACGGAGCTAGCCCGGCTGACGGCGTGCCGGGCGGCGCGGCCGATGACCTCAGTTGGATCGGCGTGACCAGCTCACCGCGCGATGGCGGGCCCCAGGGGCGGCACCAGCGCTCCGCCGAGGCCGAGAAGGAGGGCCGCTACGGACCGGTGCGCAGCCTGCCCCAGCGCCCGCTCGCGCCGCCGAAGGGCCTCCACCGGAAGCCCCCGCGGCGCTGAGTCCGCGGCGGTGAGTTCGCGGCGGTGAGTCCGCACTGAATTGCGCCCGCCGCGGTGAGTCTGCGTGGCTGAGCTCGTGGCGGTGGCCTCAAGGCGGTGGCCTCGAGGCGGTGACCCGAGGTGCTGCACGGGTCCCGTGGAGACTCAGCCTCGCTGCGAACGACGCTGCCACCAGCGGCGGCGCGACGTCGGTCCGTGATCCGGCGCGCTCGGAGCGTTCGCTGTGTCCGCTGAGTCAGCCGAGTTCCCTGAGTCCGCCGACTCCGCCGACTCCGCCGCACTCTCGTCGTGCGCCCTTTCGACGTCCGCTTTCTCGTCCTCCGATGAGGTCGTCGGGTCGTCCTCCGTCGGGTGTGCGGCTCCGTCCTCGTCGTCCTCGATCCAGACGTCGGTCCAGCCGATGTCGGACTCGTCGTGCGGACGGAAGGGACGGCGCTCGCCGATCTCCTCGGTGACGTCCTCGAGGTGGATCTCCCGGGGCGGCCGCACCTCCTCACCGCGATGCGGCACCGGGCACGTCCAGAAGTACGGGCAGCCGGGGCATCCGGCGAGCTCCGCGTCCGGTGCGACCTCCCGCTGGACCTGCACCTGGTCCTGCGCCTGCAGGATCCGCTGGCGAGTGTCGTACGGGTTGATGTCCACCGGTGCAGATTACGCGTCCCGGCTCCGCGTGCGGTGGTGACGGCACCGACGCGCGGCGATGGTCACGCGAGGGCCGCCGAGCGCGTGCATGGCAGATCAGCCGATGCCATCGGGAAGGGGCATCCCAGAACGGCGGCACGGGACGCGGCAGCCCGTGATGCGCCCCGAACCTCGCTGAGGCCCCGGTGTTGGACCGAACGGTGCTTGGGAACCGGAGCCGGCCCGAACAGTGCTGCGCAACTGTCGTTATGGACGCTCAGAACGACGACTACGCAGCACTCAACGGTCCGGCCGGCCCGAAATCGGCCCGAAAGGTGCTGCGGACCGAGTGAAGGCTCGAACAGTGCTGCGTACCGGTCGCTATGAGTGCTCAGAACGACCATTACGTAGCACTCGACGGTCCGGCCAGCCCGAAATCGGCCCGAAAGGTGCTGCGGACCGGGTGCTGGCTCGAACAGTGCTGCGTACCGGTCGTTATGAGTGCTCAGAACGACAACTGCGTAGCACTCAACGCTTTTCCTTGTGGCCCCACGGCCCCACGGCCCCAGCGCGTGAACCGACGCCGGGCGGGGGCCGGGCCGGGGGAGCGGGCGCCGTGCATCCGGGTGCCGAGCACCCGGGCGGCGGACACTCCGGCAGGATTCGAACCTGCGACACGCTCCTTATGGGGGAGCTGCTCTACCGGGCTGAGCTACGGAGCGGGACGGCCTGCACGTCGAGAACCCGTGTCGAGGTCGACGAGGGATCCCGGCGAGGCGACCGGCGCGCGGGATCGACGTCGGCGGCCATGCGCGCCATCCCGGAGGACGACGCGCATCCATGGTGCGCAGGGAGCCCCGTGCCGTGCCACCCATGGGACACACGGCGACGCACAGCGAGACCGGCGCCCAACTTGGACTCGAACTCGAACGCGAACCCGAACCCGAGTCCGGTCCCCGCCCCGAGCGACCTGGTGCGCCCGCTCGGCCCAGCCTGCTCAGCTCTGCGCGCTCGCTCAACCCAGCCCGGCGCGCCCAGCCTGCTCAGCCCGGCCCGCTCAGCCCAGCCCGCTCAACCCCGCTCCCTCAACCCTGCGCGGCCGCGCGCGCCGCGGCCGGGAGGGTCTGGGCGATGCGGTCGACGATCTGCTCGTCGTGCGCGGTGGAGACGAACCAGGCCTCGAAGGCCGACGGCGGCAGGTAGACGCCGCCCTCGAGGAGCGCGTGGAAGAAGCGGCCGAACGCGGCCGTGTCCTGGTCCTTCGCGTCGTCGTAGGTGGTCACGGGCTGGTCGCGGAAGAACACCGAGAACAGGGTGCCGGCGGTCTGGATGACGTGGGGGACGCCCGCGGTGGTGAGGGCGTCGGCCACGAGAGACTGCAGGGTCGAGGAGGTGCGCGCGAGCTGGGCGTACGCGGCGTCGTCGAGCCCGGCGAAGGTCGCGAGGCCCGCCGCCGTGGCGAGCGGATTCCCCGAGAGCGTGCCCGCCTGGTAGACGGGGCCGAGCGGCGCGAGCAGGTCCATCAGATCGGCGCGGCCGCCGAAGGCACCCACGGGGAGTCCGCCGCCGATGACCTTGCCGAAGGTCATGAGGTCCGGAGCCCAGTCCGAGCCGTCGGCCGGAGCGGATCCGGCCCCGTCGGCCGTGCCCGCCCCGCCGGCCGTCGAGGACCCCGCCCCATCGGCCGTCGGCCCGTCGATGCCGTAGTAGCCCTCGGCGCTCGCGCGGAAGCCGGTGAGCACCTCGTCGGTGATCAGCAGTGCGCCGGCGGCGTGGGCGGTCTCGGCGAGGAAGGCGTTGAAGTGCTCCGGCGGGGTCACCACGCCCATGTTCGCGGGCGCGGCCTCGGTGATGATCGCGGCGATCTCGCCGCCGCGCTCGGCGAACAGGGAGGTCACGGCGTCGCGGTCGCCGTAGGGCAGCACGATCGTGTCGCGGGCGGTGCCCTCCGTGACGCCCGCGGAGCCGGGCATCGCGAAGGTCGCGACGCCGCTGCCGGCCTCGGCGAGGAGGGCGTCGACGTGCCCGTGGTAGCAGCCGGCGAACTTCACGACGACGTCGCGGTCGGTCGCGGCGCGGGCCACCCGCAGAGCGCTCATGGTGGCCTCGGTGCCGGAGTTGACCAGGCGCACCTTCTGCAGCGGGCGCACGCGCCGCACGAGCTCCTCGACCAGGCTGACCTCGCCGGTCTGAGGAGCGCCGAAGGAGAGGCCGCGGCCGGCGGCCTCGCGCACGGCCTCGACCACGCGCGGGTTCGCGTGGCCCAGGATCATCGGCCCCCAGGAGCCCACGAGGTCCACGTACTCGTTGCCGTCGGCGTCGGTGAGCAGCGCGCCGGAGGCCGAGGCGATGAACGGCGGGGTGCCGCCCACGGAGCCGAAGGCCCGCACGGGCGAGTTCACGCCGGCGGGGATCACCTGCTTGGCGCGGTCGAACAGGGACTCGGAGGTCGACTCGTCGAGGGTCATGGGGCTGTCTCCTTCGGGGAGTGCGGACGGGTGGGGTTGCGGGCGGCGCCGGGACGTCGAGCGGTGCCCGAGCCAGTGCTCGAGCCAGTGCCAGAGCCGGCGGTCGAGCGGGATCTCAGACGAACGGGCGCAGGTGGGCGGGCAGGCCGTCGCGGATCCAGCCGGCGACCTCGGACGCCCAGTAGGTGAGGATCATCGAGGCGCCGGCGCGCTTGAAGCCGAGCAGCGATTCCATGATGGCGCGGTCGCGGTCGATCCAGCCGTTCGCGCTCGCGGCCTCGATCATCGCGTACTCCCCGCTGATCTGGTAGCTGCCCACGGGCACGGGGGAGGACTCGGCGATGTCGCGCAGCACGTCGAGGTAGGGCATGCCGGGCTTGACCATCACCAGGTCCGCGCCCTCGTCGACGTCGAGCTCGACCTCGAGGCGGGCCTCGCCGCCGTTGGCGGGATCCTGCTGGTAGGTGCGGCGATCGCCCTCGAGCGAGGAGTCGACGGCTTCGCGGAACGGGCCGTAGAACGCGGAGGAGTACTTCGCGCTGTAGGCGAAGATCGAGACGTCCTCGAAGCCGCCCTCGTCCAGGGCGTCGCGGATCGCGGCGATCTGGCCGTCCATCATCCCCGAGGGGCCGATCATGTGGACGCCTGCGCGGGCCTGGGCGAGCGCGATCTCGCGGTAGCGCACCAGGGTGGCGTCGTTGTCGACGCGGCCGCGGGAGTCCAGGATGCCGCAGTGCCCGTGGTCGGTGAACTCGTCCAGGCACAGGTCGGCCATGATCACGAGGTCCTCGCCGATCTCCTGGGCGAGGCGCGCGATCGCCCGGTTCACGAAGGAGTCGGGATCGCTCGCGGCGGAGCCCACCGCGTCCTTCGTCGCGGGGACGCCGAACAGGATGATCCCGCCGACGCCCCGGTCGGCGGCCTCGCGGGCGGCCTCGAGCAGGGAGTCCTCGGTGTGCTGGACGACGCCGGGCATCGAGGTGATCGGCACGGGCGCGTCGATCCCCTCGCGCACGAACATCGGCAGGACCAGGTCCGACGGTCGCAGCGTGGTCTCGCGCACCAGGGAGCGCATGGCCTCGGTGGTGCGCAGGCGGCGGGGCCGACGGGCGGGTGAGAGGTGGGCGGGAAGCTGCGCGCGGTAGTCGGCGACGCGCTGATCGGGGTCGATGGAGGTCATCGGGGTGTCACTCCTTCGGGGCGGCGGGGCGGGCCGGGCTGGTCCGGCTCGTGGAGTCGGTGAGGCTGTCGAGGCTGGTGGATGGGGGAGTGGTGGTCTCGGGCGCGAGCGCGAGGTGCACGGCTCGTGCGAGGGACGGGGCATCGGGGTGCTCGGCGCGCGCGTCGACCCGGAGTCCGGCGCTGAGAGCGGCCTCCTCGGTGGGGCGGCCGATGACGACGACGGCGGTGCGCGGGTGCACGCCGATCTGGGCGGCGCGGCGGGCGATCATCGAGCTGGTCAGCACGATCGCGTCGAAGCCGCCGCCGGGCAGGTCGCGCTCGACCTCCGCGGGCAGGGGCGCGTGCTCAGGGTGATAGGCGTCGACCTGCTCGACCCGCATGCCGGCGCCCTCGAGGCCTTCGCGGACGGTCGGGGCGGCGGCAGACGAGGCCGGCAGCAGCACCCGCGGAGCGGGAGCGGTCGAATCCGAGACTGGCCCCGAGACCGAGCCCAATTCCGGGTTCGTGACCTGGTCCGACGAGCCCACGGCCTCCCGACGGCGGCGCACCGCCTCGACGAGCGCGGCACCGGACCCCTCGGCGACCAGGTCGACCTCGAGGCCGGCCTCGTGCAGGGCGCGGGCGGTCGCACCGCCGACGGCGACGACCTCGGTGCCCTCGGGCACCTGCAGACCGACGGCGACGAGCGAGCGCACGGTCGCGGGGCTGGTGATGACCAGCAGGTCGTACTCGCCGCGGGCGAGGCGGTCGAGGGCGGGGGCGAGGTCCGCGGCGGGTGCGGGCTCGATCCGGACGAAGGGCGCGCGCACCACGTCGTAGCCGGCGATCTCGAGGAGGTCGGTCAGGTCGTCCCCGCGCCCCTCGGGGCGGGGGAGGAGGACACGGTCCCTGCTCACGATGCGGCGTCGCCCCCTGCGGTGCTCAGCACGCGGGCGGCGCCGGCCTCGAGGAGGTCGGCGGCGAGGTCCTGGCCCAGGCGCACAGCGTCGGCCTCGAGGGCTGCGGGGTCGGCGAGGTCGACGGGCGTGCTGCGGGTGCCCTCGAAGACCTGGGTGCCGTCCTCGGAGATCGCGAGGCCGCGCAGGGTGAGCACGGTCCCCTCGGAGGCGTCGTCGGCGCCGTCCGAGCCCGAGCCCGAGCCGGAGCCGGAGCCCGTGACCGTGCCGAGGGCGCCGACGGGCGCCGAGCAGCCGGCCTCGAGGGTGCGCAGCAGGGAGCGCTCGGCGGCGACGGCCGCGCGGGTCGGGGCGTGGTCGGCCGCGCGCATGCCGGACTCGAACCAGGCACCGGCGGAGGTCTCGGCGCACTCGACGGCCAGCGCGCCCTGCGCGGGCGCGGGCAGCAGCACGTCCGGGCTCAGCAGCTCGCTGATCACCTCGCTGCGGCCCAGGCGCAGCAGGCCGGCGGCGGCGAGCACCACGGCGTCGAGGTCCGCGTCCTCGCCGAGCGCGCGGGCGAGCCGCGTCTCGACGTTCCCGCGGATGCCCACGACCTCGAGGTCGGGGCGGGCGCGGCGCAGCTGGGCGGCGCGACGCGGGGATCCGGTGCCGACCTTCGCGCCCTGCGGGAGCGTCCCGAGGGTCAGGCCGTCGCGGGCGCAGAGGGCGTCGCGGGGGTCCTCGCGCTCGGGCACGCAGGCCATCACGATGCCGGGGACCGGCGCTGTGGGCAGGTCCTTCGCGGAGTGGACGACGGCGTCGACCTCCCCGCCCAGCAGGGCCTCGCGGACGGCAGTGACGAACACGCCGGTGCCGCCGATCTGCGCCAGTGGGCTGGTGCGGTCGACGTCCCCGTGGGTGCGCACCCGGACGAGCTCGACGCGGTCCTCGCCCGCGACGCGTCCGGCGATCTGGCCGGACTGGGCGAGGGCGAGGTCGGAACCGCGGGTGCCGACGCGCAGCACAGGGGCTGCGCCGTCGGGCACGGGGCTCGCGCCGGCCACGGGGCTCGCGCCGGGCTGCTCGGCGCTCACGCCGGCACCTCGGAGCCCGCGCGGGACTGCTCGGCGTGCGCGGCCTGCTCCTCGGCGATGAGCGCGCGCATCTGCTCGTCGGCCTGCATGGCGAGGGCGATCTGCTCGACCGTGTCCAGGGGCGTGCCCTCCATGGGGACGGGGCGGGCGTGCGCCGAGCCGTTCAGGCAGCACAGGGCGCCGCAGGTGTCCTCGACGACGCCGAAGTCGGTGACCGCGCGGGGGCTGTGACCGGGCTCGATGTGCTCGCGCACGAGGTCCACGAGGCCCTCGACGAAGCGCTCGTCGGTTCCGGAGGTCGCCACGCGCGTGAACGCCAGGCCGAGCTCCTCGGCGGTCTCGGCGGCCTCGGTGTCCAGGTCCCAGACGACCTCGACGTGGTCGGTGACGAAGCCGATCGGGACCACGATCACCGCGTCGGCCTCGTCGTGCTCGCGGATCTCCTGCAGGCGGTCGTTGATGTCGGGCTCGAGCCACGGCACGTGCGGGGCGCCCGAGCGGGACTGGTAGACGAGCTCCCAGTCGGGCACGGCGATCGCCAGGTCTGCGCCGGCCGACGCGCCGTCGGTTTCCCTGAGCTGCTCCATCACCCAGCGACACGCCGCGAGGTGCTGGGCGACGTACCAGCCGCCCACGTCGCCCGCCGACGGGTCCTGCGCGTCCTTCTCGGCGGGGCCGGAGGCGCTGGACATGACGTGCGGGATGGAGTGCGTGGAGAACAGCACGCGGGTGCGGGAGGCGTCGTGGCCGGCGTCCCGCATCTGCGTGATCGCCGCGCGGACTCCGTCGCGCACGGGCTCGAGGAAGCCGGGGTGGTCGAAGTAGGCGCGGATCTTCTGGATCTCCATCTGACCCACGAGATCGTTCGCGACCAGCGCCTTCGCGTAGTCCTCGCGGTACTGGCGGCATGAGGAGTAGGAGGAGTAGGCGCTCGTGGCGACCGCGAGCACCCGGCGGTGCCCGTCGGCGCTGATCCGCCCGACCACGTCGCTCGTGAACGGCGCCCAGTTGCGGTTCCCCCAGTAGACCGGCAGGTCGATGCCGGCCGCGGCCAGCGCCCGCTCGAAGCGCGCGATGAGGTCGCGGTTCTGGTCGTTGATCGGGGAGCGCCCGCCCAGCTTGCGGTAGTGCTCGCCGACGACCTCGAGCCGCTCGTCCGGGATCCCGCGCCCGCGGGTGACGTTGCGCAGGAACGGCACCACGTCCTCCTGCTGCTCCGGCCCGCCGAAGGAGGCGAACAGGATCGCGTCGTACGGGACGTCGTCGGGGAGGGGTGCGGGGTTCTCGGTCATGGTGACCTCCGGGTCGCAGTCGATGCTCCGGCGGGGCGGCCGGGGCGGAAGGGAATCGGGTGGGTGCGGGACGGGATCAGACGAGGATGCCGGCGACGTCGTCTGCCGAGGCCAGGCGACGGCCCACGTGGAAGGGCAGCTCGTCGCGCACGTGCAGACGGGCGCCGGTGTAGCGCAGGGCGCGCATCATGTCGACGAGATCGTGGAGGTCGTCGGACTCGAAGGACAGCAGCCACTCCCAGTCGCCGAGCGCGAACGCGGCGACGGTGTTCGCGTGGACCTGCGGGTAGGTGCGGCCCAGCGTGCCGTGCTCGATGAGCATGTCGCGGCGCTCCTCGTCGGGCAGCAGGTACCACTCGTAGGAGCGGGTGAAGGGGTAGACCGTGACCCACTGCTGCGGAGTGCGCGAGGGGGAGAGGAAGGCCGGGGCATGGGAGCGGGAGAACTCGGCCTCGCGATGCACGCCGACGCCCGACCACGAGCGCACCAGGCCCTCGGCGGCGCGCGTGCGCTCGAAGCGGCGCAGGGCGTCCTGCAGGGCCTCAGGGGTCTCGGCGTGCATCCACAGCATCAGATCGGACTCGGCGCGGAACAGCGAGGCGTCGTAGATGCCGCGCACCACGGTGCCCTCGGCCTCGATCGCGGCCACGACCTTCTCGATCTCCGCCGCGACCTGCTCGCGCGGGGCGTCGGCCGCCTCGACGCGCGTGAAGACCGTGTAGGAGGTGTACCGGACCGTCTCGCCGCCGGAGGGGGCCGACGTGGCCGAGGCGGCCGACGTGCTCGGTGCGGCCGACGGGGCCGAGGCGGCCGACGGGGTCTGGTGGGTGTCTTCGCTGCTCATGATGTCCTTCCATCGTGTCGGACGAGGGCGTCGAGCCCCGTCCCGGCGCGCCATGCGCCGGTCAGCTCCAGCGGCAGCCCAGCGCTGCCGAGGATGCGGTCGAGGTCTTCGAGGGCGGCGCGGTGGCCCGGGCGGGCCTGCCGCATGGTGCGCCGCCAGGTGACGGTGCGCGCGGCCCGCAGCTGCTCGCGCGAGAGCGCGGTGCCGAGGATCGCGGAGGCGTCGGCGAGGGCGAGGTCGGTGACCAGCTCGTCGGTGAGGGCGTCGTCCCCGGGCAGCACCTCGCCGGGGCGTCCGTAGGACAGGCGCAGCACGTGGGCGTGCGGTCCGAAGCGCTCGCGCGCGGCCCGCTCGACATGCTCCCACTTCGCGCTCGCGTGGGTGAGCCCCTTCGCACGGATCCCGCGGGTCCCCGGCGCGACCAGCGCTCCCGTGCCCGAGGGGAAGGCGTCGAGCTCGGGGGCGTCGAGCGCCAGCAGCACGAGGCGGACCGCGACGGCGGGGCTCGGGGGGATCGCGCGGGCGACCTCCGCGAGGCCGTGGTCGGCGTCCGCATCGGCGCCGGCGCCAGTGCCGACGCCAGGGCCGGTTCCGGTGCCGGCATCGGAACCGTCGGCCTCCGCGGCCCCGTTCCCGAGCAGCAGGTCGCGCGCGGTCCCGGGGTCGGTCGCGATCACGAGGTGGTCGGCCGCGAGCGTGCCGGTGTGCGCGCCCTCGAGACGGACCTGCCAGGCCGCGTCGGGATCGCCCGGCTGGATCTCGGCCGCGTCGGTGCCCCCGCGCCGCACGCTCACCGCGCGGGTGCCGCTGAGCATCGCGCCGCCGTGGGAGAGCAGATCATCGGCCAGAGCCCCGGGCAGCAGCGCCATCGTCGGATCGAGCGCGCGCACCGCGGTGCCCGCGGAGGCATGGGGCTGCGGGCGCAGGCGGCGCACGGCCGCGGCGAGGGAGCCGGTCTCGCGCACGGTCTCCTCGAGGTGCGGCAGCACGCTCGCGAGCTCGAGGGTGTGCGGATCGGCCGAGTGCACGCCGCCGATGATCGGGGCGACCAGGCGCTCCGCGACGCGCGCGCCCATGCGGCGTCGCACGTACTCGGCGACGCTCACGCCGTCGGCGAAGCCGACAGAGGCGGGCAGGAGGCGCTCGGCCCAGGCGCGCAGCGCGCCCGTCGTGCCGAGCGCCGCGCGCACCTCACGGGACAGCGGATCGCCCGGGATGCCCAGCAGACCGCCGGGCGGGGAGACGAGCGCGCCGGCGTCGGAGACCACGCGGGAGCCGAGCCCGGCGCGGGGGCTCACAACGCGCTCGCCGAGGCCGAGGTCGCTGAGCAGCGCGTCGACCGCGCCGGAGCCGGTGCCGTAGGCCTCGGCGCCGGCGTTCACGACGAGTCCGCCCAGGTCGACGCCGCGCACGGCACCGCCCACGTCCTCACGGCGCTCGACGAGGGTGACGCGGGCCCCGCCGCGCGCATGCCGGCGCGCGGCCAGGAGCCCGGCGAGGCCTCCGCCGAGGACGAGGACACGGGTGCTCACAGCGCGTCGGCCTCCCGAGTGCTCAGGGTGCTCGGGGCCTGGTCCGTCGAGGACGACTCGGGGGCCGCCGAGGACTGCTCGTGGAGGTAGGCGACGAGGTCGGTGAGGACCCCGGGATCGGTGTCGGGCGGGACGCCGTGGCCGAGGTTCACCACGTGGCCGGGCGCGGAGGCGCCGCGGGCGAGGACCGCATCGGCCTCCGCGTAGCGGGCGTCGGCCCCGGTGAACAGCACGGCGGGGTCGATGTTTCCCTGCACGGGCACGTCGCCGCCGAGGAGGTCGATGGCCTGGTCGAGGGCGATCCGGTGATCGACGCCCATCGTGGTCGCGCCGGCCGCGTGCATCTCGCGCAGCAGGTGGCTCGCGCCCACGCCGAAGTGGATCCGCGGCACGTCGAGGTCGGCGACGGCGTCGAGCACGGCCGCCGAGTGCCGCTGGACGTGGGCCAGGTAGGTCTCGGCCGAGAGCGCGCCCACCCAGGAGTCGAACAGCTGCACGGCCTGGGCGCCCGCGGTGACCTGGGCGCGCAGGAAGCGGCCCGAGAGCTCCGCGACCCAGCCCGCGAGGCGGTCCCAGGCCGCGGGATCCTCGCGCATGAGGGCGCGGGTGCGCAGGTGGTCGCGGCTCGGGCCGCCCTCGACCATGTAGGAGGCGACGGTGAAGGGGGCGCCGCAGAAGCCGATGAGCGGAGTCGCGCCGAGCTCGGCGGTCACCAGGCGCACGGCCTCGCGGATCGGCTCGAACGAGTCCTCGAGGGAGTCGTCGATCGGGGGCAGGGCGTCGATGTCGGCGACCGTGCGGATCGGGTGGTCGAAGACGGGGCCGCGGCCGGGGACGATCTCGACGGCGAGGCCGGCGATCTTCGCAGGCACGACGATGTCGGAGAAGAAGATGCCCGCGTCCACACGATGGCGGCGCACGGGCTGGAGGGTGATCTCGGCGGCGAGCTCCGGCATGAGGCAGGCCTCGAGCATGCCGGTGCCCTCGCGGGCCTCGCGGTACTCCGGGAGCGAGCGGCCGGCCTGGCGCATGAACCACACGGATGCGGGCGCCGCGGGATCGACGGCTTCTCCACGCAGCCGACGCACCAGGGTCGGGGTGTCCTGCGCGGTGGCCTGCGGGGCCTGCGCAGTGCCCGGACGGGCGGCGGGGGCGGGGCTCATCTGATCTGACATCCTGTCGTGAAAAGTGGCTCTGACGTGCACGATCGCCGTGCTCTGCCATTGTGCCCCCAGCCCGTGGGCGGTCCGCGGGAGGAAGGTCCCGGGGTGGTCAACACCTCACCGGCCCGGCCGCGGCCCGGGCCTACCATGGAGTGATGCTCGCCGCCGTCCGTGCCACCCATGAGCACCTCGATCTCGGGGTGCTGGACGTGCTCACCCGCGATGCGGCCGACCTCCCCGAGGTCATCGAGAACCTCAATGCCGACGGGGGCCCGCTCGACGGCTGGGTCGTCATGTCCACGTGCAACCGCCTCGAGGTCTACCTCGACACGCAGCGCTTCCACGACGGGCTCGAGCTCGTCGTCGAGGCCGTGAGCGAGACCAGCGGCCTGGACGCCGAACTGGTCTCCGTGTGCTTCGAGACCGCGATGGGCGCGCCCGTCGCCGAGCACCTCTACGAGGTCACCGCGGGGCTGCGCTCCGTCGTCCTCGGCGAGGCGGAGATCGCCGGCCAGGTGCGCGCGGCCTTCGACGCCGCCCGCGGTGCCGGCCACACCACCGCGCAGCTCAACGACCTCTTCCAGATCGGCTTCCGCTTCGCCAAGCGGGTCGCCTCCCGCACCCCGGTGGGCGCGGCCGGCCGCTCCGGCGTCGCGATCGCGCTCGACCACGCCGTCGGCCTCATCGGGCCGCTGCAGGACAAGGACGTGCTGGTCATCGGCACCGGCGCCTATGCGCGCCTGGGCGTCGCCGACCTCACCCGCCGCGGCGCGGGCCGGGTGCGCGTGCACTCCGGCTCCGGGCGCGCCCTCGGGTTCGCCGAGCGCCACGGGATCGAAGCCATCCGCGCCGACCAGCTCGGGACCGCGATCCGCGAGGCGGACCTCGTGCTCGCCTGCTCCGGCCGCGGCACGAGCCTGTTCCCCGACCACTTCCGGGACGTCGGCCCCACGCTCATCCTCGACCTCGCCCTGCACTCCGACCTGCACCCCCTGGTGCGTCACCTGAACGACGTTCAGGTGCTCGACCTCTCCGACCTCACCATCGAGATCGACGAGGAGGCCGCCCCCGTGCTCGAGGCGGCCCGGCAGATCATCGCCGACGGCGTCGCCCAGTTCACCGCCCGCCAGGAGTACCGGCGCGTGGACCCGGCGATGGCCGCGCTGCGCCGCTCGCTCGGCGAGGCGACCGACTCCGAGGTCGCGCGGCTGCGGCGCGGCGGCAAGGGCGAGGAGGCCGACGACGTCGAGCGGTCGATCCGCCGCATCCTCGCCAAGGTCATGCACTCGCCCACGGCCCGCGCCCGCGAGCTCGCCGAGCAGGGCGACGCGGACAAGTTCGTGCAGGCCTTCCACACCATCTTCGGCGTCGACCTCGGGGAGGCCGACGCCCCCGCCGAGGGCGACCACCTCGCGAGCCCCTGGGTGCGGCTGGACCGCACCGTCCCGCCCGAGGCCGTGCGCGAGGGCGCCCTGCTGACGGGGGAGACGCCCGGTGCGCCGGCCGACGCCGCGTCGGCCGGTTCCGCGTCGACGGGTCACGCATCGACGGCCGCCGCGTCGGGGGCCGACGGGACGGCAGCAGGAGAGGGCGCCGCTCCTGCCACGCCGACCGCCGACACCATGAAGGCGCTCGCGAGACTCGCGCGCATGGGCGTGCAGGAGAACGTGCGCCAGAACCCCTCGGCCTGCCCCCTCACGCCTGCCCAGCAGCAGGCGTTCCTCGAGCAGGTCGGCCACGGCCGGTCCTGACCCGTCGCATCCCCTGAACCGGAGGACCCGATGACCACGCCGAGTCCCACCACGGCCGAGCTCTACCCGCGCCTCGCGGCCATGCTCACCGGCCCCGACGCCCCGAACGCCTTCGACGCCGCCGTCATCGACGTGCGCGCAGATCTCGCGATCGCCTGCGCCCGCGAGGGCCGCGCCGAGGACGCCGCCCTGCAGGTCGAGGAGCTCGTGAAGGACTGTCGCCGCGAGCTCACCGGGGACGACCCGCGCACCGCCCGTGCCGAGGAGGTGAAGGCGGAGGTGTGGCGCCTCATCGAGAGCGTCGGCGAGAAGGGCTGAGGCCTGGGATGGCGCGGGCCGCGGGTTTCTCAGCCCTTCCGATGCTCGTCGAGCAGCCTGCCGACGGTCGGGGCCTTGGCGCGGGTGTAGTCGGTCCACCCGGTGGATGATCGGGCCGCCTCGACCTTCGTGCGCAGATAGTCGGCTCGAGCATCGGCGTCCCGGCGCAGGAGATCCCGGAAGTCGAGGCGCTCCGTCCAGATCCGTCCGCCGTGCTCCACGAGATGGAGGACGCAGTCGCGTGCGCGGCGCGTGGGACGGCTCAGCCAGCAGTGCTGCTCGCGCTCTCCCTCGAGGTCCCAGCCGTCATCCTCCAGGCGATGTGCCGCAGAGGCGATGGCGCTCTGCGGGAGGCCGACGATCACATCGACGACATCCTTCGCGGGAAGGCCGGGGACGGCGGTCGAACCGATGTGCTCGATCCGCGCTCCGGGCAGCACAGCGAGGACGTCGTCCTGGATCCGCGCGAAGCGCTGTGCCCAGTCCTCCGGTCTCGGATCGACGAGCAGGACAGCCTGCTCCGACGACGGGTCGGGACCACTCGACGAGGTCATCGCCGAGTCCGGTCCTGTTCGGGGTCCCCTGTGCGCACCGCGTGCCCTGCTGAGCCGGCCCCGTCCGCGATGAGCTGGAGCACCTCGTGCGTGGTCTCCGCCTGCACGGTGGGCCGCCAGTCCCGTTCCTGCTCGTGCCACGACCTGCCGTGGCGCACCCAGCCGGTCGAGAACCCCGCGGCGCGGCCGCCGGCGATGTCGGCCTCGGGATGATCGCCGACCATCCACACCGCTCCGGGCTCCGCAGCCGAACCGAGACGCTCGAGCGCCGCCTCGAAGATGCCGGCCGTCGGCTTCTTGACCCCGACCGATTCGGAGATCACGACGTGGTCGACGAGGTCGTCGATCCCCGTGAGGTCGAGCTTGCGGGACTGCTGCTCGGTGCGTCCGTTGGTGACCACCACGATCGGGATGCCGGCCCCGCGCAGGCTCTGCAGCTGCTCGACCACTCCGGGGTAGGGCTCGATGTAGGGGAGGTGGCCGCGCCTCAGCTGCGAGACGAGCTCCTCCGGGTCGGTGCTCAGGCCCAGCCTTTCCCTCAGTCCGTCGGCGAGGACGCGGCGGGGAGCGTAGCCGTGGGCATCGGCTGCGAGCAGCCAGTCCAGGTCCTGGTGACCCCCGCCCAGATCCTCGACGAAGTCCTCCGCCCAGCGCGCGAAGCCGCCGTCGCGGTCGATGAGCGTGTTGTCGAGGTCGATCAGCAGCAGCATCCGTCGAGACTACCGAGCACCCCCGGACACTTCGCGTAGCAGGAGGTCAGGTGACCCTCGTATATGCACGTGACCCGACCTCCTGCTACGCGAAGTGCACGCCCTCGCCGGAGACTGCGCTCCGGGTGCCCTGTGATCGCCGTGTCGCGGTGCCGTCGTGTCGTCGTGTCGCCGTGTCGCCGTGTCGCCGTGTGGCCTGGGCGCCCCGTGCCCCGCAATGTCGGGATCGCCCCGTAGAGTCGTGCCGAGCATGCGCCACCAGTGCGGATGCCACCAGCGCGGGCGGCGGGACGCCGTCGGGGAGAGAGGACGTCGGATGGAGCCCGAGCACCGCGGGATGAGCGCCCTGGATCTCACGCATCGCGTGGCCGTGATGGCCGTCGTGAACCGGACCCCGGACTCCTTCTACGACAAGGGCCGCACCTTCGTCCTCGACCAGGCGGTCGCCAGCGCCGTGCGCGCCGTCGAGCGCGGCGCCGACTGGGTCGACATCGGCGGCGTGCCCTTCGGGCGCGGCCCCGCGGTCTCCGTCGAGGAGGAGATCGAGCGCGTGGTGCCGGTGATCGAGCGGCTCACCGCCGCCCATCCCCAGGTGATCGTCTCGGTCGACACGAACCGCGCCGCCGTCGCCCGAGCGGCCCTCGCGGCGGGCGCCGCGGTCATCAACGACACCAGCGGCCTGACCGACCCGGAGATGGCGCGCGTCGTCGCCGAGGGCGGCGCGCACGTGATCCTCTGCCACAGCGCCGGCAGGCCCCGCGAGGAGAAGCCCGCCGCACACTACGAGGACGTGGTCGACGAGGTCCGCCACGCGCTGTTGGACCAGGTCGCGCGCGCCGAGGCGGCCGGGATCCCTCGCGAGCGGATCATCGTCGACCCCGGGCACGACCTCGACAAGAACACGCTCCACTCCCTGGAGATCACGCGCCGGCTCGAGGAGCTCACGCAGATCGGGCTGCCCCTGCTGGTCGCGGTCTCGAACAAGGACTTCATCGGCGAGTCGATCGACCGGCCGCAGGGGGAGCGCCTCGCGGGCTCGCTCGCCGCGATGACGGTGTGCATCCTCAAGGGCGCGCGGATCGTGCGCATGCACGACGTCGCCGAGACGGTGGACGCCGTGCGCATGACCGAGGCGATCCTGGGCCTGCGTGCACCCGTGCGCCTCGAGCACAACATGCACCCGACCCACAACGTGTGAGAGCGGGGCGGGGCAGCGGCCACAATGGCCCTGCATCCCGCCTCGCCCTCTCAGCGGCCGCTCGCGGCGAGCGCGAGGAACTCCTGCCGCGAGCGCGGATCGCTGCGCAGCGTCCCCAGCAGCGAGGACGTCACGGTGCTCGAACCGGTGGCCTGCACGCCGCGCAGCGTCATGCACGAGTGCTCGGCGCTGAGGACCACGCCCACCGCCTTCGGCTCCAGCTGCTCCTCGAGCCACAGCGCGACCTGTCGCGTCAGGCGCTCCTGCGTCTGCGGACGGCATGCGAAGTGCTCGACGATCCGGGCGAGCTTCGAGAGGCCCAGGATGCGCTCCCCGGGCAGGTAGGCCACGCACGCGGTTCCGACGAACGGCAGCAGATGGTGCTCGCACACAGACCGGAAGGGGATGTCGCGGGCGAGCACGAGCTCGTCGTACCCCTCGTCGTTGGGGAACGTGGTGGCATCGAACGCCCGCGGCGTGAGCATCTCCGCCCAGGCCCGCGCCATTCGTCCCGGCGTCTCCCGCAGATGCGGGGAGTCGTGGGGGATGGCGAGGGCATCGAGGAACGCAGACGCCGCGCGCTCGGCCGCGCCCATGTCGCGCGCGATCTCGGTGCCCACGTGCAGCGGGTCGGGAGCGGTTCCCACCGGGTCACCGCCTCTGCGGGCGGTTGTACGTCCTGGAGAGCAGGCCGAGCGCGATCGCGGCGACGAGCAGGCCCACGTCGCGCAGGGCCACATCGAAGAAGCCCGAGTAGGACAAGAGATCCACGATGATCCCGAGCAGCCAGAGGGCGACCACCCAGGCGGCGAGGCGCGGACGCACGGCGACCGCGATGCCCGCGACGATCTCGACGATGCCGACCAGATGCATGGCGGTCTGGGCGCCGATGGGCAGGATGCCGACGATCCACGGGGCCAGGTAGCCCGGCCAGTCGGTGAGCAGGTTCGTGAACTTGTCCAGGCCCATGAGCAGGGGGAGTGCGACGAACCCCACGCGCAGAACCCAGAACGCTGCGAGCGCCGGGTCCCTGCGGAGCGCGTCGGACAGCGGGGTAGTGCCGGCGGCAGCCGGGGCCGCTGCGGAGGAGGCGGACGAATCGGGGGTCGCAGTGGGGGACATGGGGCGCTCCTTCTAAAAACAACAATGGTGTTTATTAGAGTCTGCCCGCGGTGAAGGTTTGTCAAGAACGCTTGGTGCTAGAGTCGGCGGACGCAGCGCGACGAGCCGACGGGAGGAGCTGCCGTGGACCGAGAGTCAGGGGGCGGCGCGCCCGATTCCGGAACGGGAGTCGACGCCGGAGCCGGCGTCGAGGCGGCGAACGGCGACGGGCTCAGCGACCTGACCGCGCTCGCGGACCCTGCGCGTCGACGGCTCTACGAGATCGTCGCCGCCTCCGACGAACCAGTGACCCGAGACGAGGCGGCCTCGGCCTCCGGGATCAGCCGGACGCTCGCCGCCTACCATCTGGACCGTCTGGTGGAGGCGGGGCTCTGCACGGCGACCTATGCGCGTCCGGAGGGGAAGGGCGGCCCCGGCGCGGGCCGTCCGGCGAAGCGGTACTCGCGCGTGCAGCAGGAGCGCATCGTGTCGGTGCCGCCTCGGAACTACGAGCTGCTCGCGGAACTCCTCGCCTCGGCCCTCGACGAGGACGGCGACGGCGCCGTGCAGCGCGCGCTCCTACGGGCCGCGGCGGCAGAGGGACGTGCGGCCTCGAGCGCCCACGAAGACTTGCTCGCGGTGCTGCGCGCACGGGGCTACGAGCCCGCGCAGCTCCCAGACGGGGACATTGACCTGCGCAACTGCCCGTTCCATCGCCTGAGCGCGACGCACACCGAGCTCGTGTGCGGGCTCAACCACGCGATGCTCGGCGGAGTGCTCGAGGGCAGGGGAGAGGACCCTGAGCGTGCGGAGCTGTGCCCGCGCGCCGGGCGCTGCTGCGTGGTGATCCGGGCGGCGAAGACCGCCGACGCCCGCTGAGCCTCGTCGGACCGCCGGGTCACTCGATCTTCGTCAGCGCCCCGCCCTTGTGCATCGCGACGTGATCGGTCTTGTCACTGCGGATCTCGTATTGGGGATCCTCGGGGCTGCAGTGCCGCGTGCGTCCCTTGAACTCGACGTCCTCCTCGTGGACGTCGGTGATCACGCCGGAGACCATGCCGGCCTCCGAGTTCCACTGCACGTGGTCGCCCTTCGCGAACTGCGTCATCGTGCGCCTCCCATCGGCCGAGGAGCCCGACGAGGGCCGTCCCGAGTCCGACCGGGGTCCGATCGTCGGCCCCGGTCCTCGCCCCCTCGGCGGATCCATCGTGCCACGCGGCGCCTGTACTCTCGGCGGCATGACGCTCGCGGGCCTGCTGACCTTCTTCGGCCTCGCCGTCGTCACCATGGACGTGCTGGGCGGCGTCATCGCCGCCACGTTCCTCGCGCGCGGGATGCGCCCCTTGCACCTGCTCTACTTCCTGGGCGGATACGCCGTCGCGGTGCTCGCGGTGACCCTCGTGCTGAAGCCGATCCTCGTCTTCGCCGGCCGCTGGGTCGCCCCGGTGCTCGATTCCGGGGTGCGGGTCTCGGTCATCCAGCTGGTCGTGGGCTGCGCCCTGATCGGCTTCGCCGCCTATCAGTGCCGCAGCGCCCTGCGGCCGCGACCGCCCAAGGACCACCACACGATCGACCAGGTGGGTTCGCTCGCCGTCGGCGGGCTGCTGCTCTCGCTGACCACGTTCGCTGACCCGACCTTCACGATCGCGGTGGGCCTGGCGATGCAGACCCACAGCCTGCTCGAGGAGATCGTGCTGCTGGTGGCCTGGAACGTGATCTACCAGCTGCCGCTGGTCACCGTCACCGTGCTCTCCCAGTTCGGACTGCACACCCGCGCGCTGCGCGCCCTCGAGAACTTCTTCGGCCCGCGCCGACGGGCCCTTCTGCTCATCTTCTCGGCGCTGCTCGCCACGGGCGGGATCGTGGTCATCGTCGACGGCATCGTGGCGCTGACCAGCACACATCACTCCTGGCTGCAGTCGCTGCTCCTGCTGCGCTCGGAGCACGGGGCCTGAGCGGCGCGAGGAGGACGGGTTCGGGCAGGCCCGGACACCCGGACACCCGGGCATCCGGGCAGGCCCGGACAACCGGACAACCGGACACCCGGGCGCCCGGGCGGGCCTGGGCAGTCCGGTCAGGGCTGGACAGTGGCGGACAGGGCCGGACGGGCCGAGTGCGCGCCCCCGATCGGTGTCGCCCCGACCCGCGGTGAGCCATGGCGCCACGTCCCGTGTCATGGGCCGGCCTATACGCGACATCCGTGCGAGATCTGGCACGGGATGTCGCACATACGCCTTTCGGTGACATGTGCAGCGGCGATGCACCCCTCTGGGGCATGCACGGTGAAGCGGTGCACCCCTCCGTAGCACGCACGTCGGAGCGGTGTGCCCCTCGGCCGCAGATGCGGGGCGGCGGCGAGGGCAGTGGGCGCTATGCGCCCCCAGCGCTCAGCTCTCGACGATCTCCCCGTTCTCGTCGAGCCGGACCTCGCGGCCCTGCCGCGCGGAGGCGTAGCAGGCGTCGACGATGCGGGCGCGGCTGAGGCCCACGCCGCCGTCGTGCTGCGCCCAGGACGCCTCGTCGCGCACGTGCTCGAGGAAGCGCTCGACCACGGCGCCGTGGCCCCGGCCCTCGGGGGCGGTGACCGGGGTGTCGGTCGCCTCCTCGCCGTCGCCCGTGAAGATCGTGAGCTCGCCCGAGGGCGCGTACCCCTCCACCTTCAGGTCTGCGCCGCCCTCGGTGCCGTAGAGGGTGATGCCGAACTGGTCGGGAGTGGCGCGGTGGGTCGCCCAGCTGGTCTCGAGCATGATCGAGCCGCCCTCCTCGAGGCGCAGCAGCGCGCTCGCGAGGTCCTCGACCTCGTAGGCGGAGTCGGCGCCGGACTTCGCCCCGCCGACGGCGCCGCCCAGGCCCCTCGGGCCCAGCTCGGCGTGGGTGACGGCGGAGACCGCGGTGACGCGCGGCTCGCCCATGATGTGCAGGGTCCAGTCGAGGACGTGCACACCGAGGTCCACGAGGGGTCCGCCGCCGGACATCTCGGCGTTCGTGAACCAGCTGCCCAGCGCGGGGATCCCGGCGCGGCGCAGCCACATGGAGCGTGCGTGGTACGGCCGGCCGACGGTGCCGTCCTCGACGGCCGCGGCGATCGCCTCGATGTCGCCGCGACGACGGTGGTTGAACACGACCTCGAGCACCCGGCCGGCCTCGCGGGCGGCGTCGACCATGGCCTGGCCCTCCTCGCCGGTGCGGGCGATGGGCTTCTCGCTGAGCACGTGCGCGCCAGCGCGCAGCGCCCCGATCGCGATCGGCGCGTGCAGGAAGGTCGGGACGGCGACGCTGACCACGTCGAGGTCGCCGCGGGCGATCATCGACTCCCAGTCGCGGTAGGTCGCCTCGATCCCGTAGCGCTCGGAGAGCTCGGCGCGGACGTCGTCCTCCATGCCGGCGATCGCGACCAGCTCGACGCCGGGCGCCGCGTCGTAGGCGGCCATGTGCTGCTGGCCGGCCCAGCCGATGCCGACGACGCCGGCGCGGATCGGAGTGTTCTGAGAGGTCATGGGGGAGCGGCCCTTCCGTCGGCGCTGACAGGCGACCCGGAAACCTCGGTCAGGTGGCGAATCGCCCCCGGTGCAAGGAGTTGATTTCGGGTCTATAGATAAGTGCTGCGAGCGTATCACCGGGGCGTCCGCAGTGAGTGCGGGTGTCCGCGCCGCGCGTCCCCCGGCGATCGACCGCACCGCGTGGCCGTTCCACGGCTCGACGCCCCGTGGCATGCTCGAAGGCGTCCGGCCATGGACCGAGCGCTCGCGACGGCCCGGCCCGCCCTCGACTCGCGAGCGCCCTGGCCCGTCCTCGACCCGCATCGGCCCGGACCGCCCCCAGGAGGTGGACGAGCATGACGCCACGCATCGAGCACAGCGACGAGGCAGACCTCGACCGCCGCGTAGGGGAGTCCCGCGCGGTGCGGGACGGCTTCGACGACCTGCCCGTGCCCACCGTCGTCCTGCACGGCCCGCAGCTCCGCGTCGTCGCCGCCAATGCCGCCCATCGGCGGTTCACGGGGCGTGAGCACCCCGTGGGCGCGACCGTGCGTGAGGCGTTCCCGGAGCTCGAGGGGCAGCGCCTGTTCGAGATCGTGGAGCAGGCCTATCGCACCGGCGAGGAGGTCACCGCGCACGAGTGGCGCACGCCGTCCGATGCCGACGGCAGCACGTGGGAGTCCTACCGGGACTTCGTGCTGACACCGCAGAAGGATGCGGAGGGTCAGGTCACAGGTGTCGTCCTCCAGCAGATCGACGTCACCGACAGGGTGCTGGAGCGCCGCCGCGCGGAGTCCGCGACGGCCGCGGCGGAGCGCCGGTACGACGAGGCGCACGAGACCGTCGTCGAACTGCAGAAGGCACTGCTGCCTCCGTCGCTCCCCGTTCTGCCGGCGGTGCGCACTGCCGCCCGCTACCTGGTCGCGGACCGCGAACGGGCCACCGGAGGTGATTGGTTCGACGCCATCCCGCTGGGCGGCGGGCGTCTGGCCCTGGTCGTCGGGGACATCGTCGGCCGCGGAGTGGCGGCATCGGCGGCGATGGGGCGGCTCCGAGCGATTCTCGGGGAGTTCATCACACGATCCTCAGACCTCAGGGAGGCGGTGCAGCGCGCGGATGAGTTCGCCTCCATCAGCTCCGATATGCGTGCGAGCACCCTCTGCGCGGCGGTGCTGGACGTCCGCGAGGGCCGCATCGACTACAGCACCTGCGGGCATCCAGCACCTTTGCTGGTGGGCGCTGACGCGTCCAGCCGGCAGCTCGCGCCCAGCGGCGGGACGCCGCTGGGAACCGGCGGCCCCGTGCGCTCGGCCTCGGCGCCCATCGCGCCGGGGGAGACGCTGCTGCTGTTCAGCGACGGGCTGATCGAGCGCGCCGGGCACACTCTCGACGAGGGCCTGGGAGCCGTGGAGGAGGTCATCCGGGACGCCGTCCGCGACACCGCCCTGCCTACGGGATCCCCATCCTCTCCCGCCGAGCGGATCTGCCAGCTCGCCGTCGAGCTGCTCTCGCGCACCGGGTACGACGACATCACGACGCTCGCGGCGCATGTGCTGGCCTCTCCCCAGCTGCCTGTGCGGGTCGTGGTCCCAGCGACCGTGGACGGACTGCTCGAGGCTCGGGGGAGGCTGAGCGAGTGGGTGAGGCCGCTCGACCTCTCGCCGGAGGAGCTGCAGGGGCTCGATCTCGCCATCACCGAGACGCTCACGAACGCGATCGAGCACGCCTACCCGGAGCAGGGCATCGCGACAGTGCGGGTCGACGCCGCTCTCGGCGAGGACGGTGTGCTCGAAGTATCCGTCATCGACGAGGGAACCTGGGACGAGCGCACCCAGCCCTCAGTCACCAGCGGACGCGGCCTGTGGATCGCAGAGTCCGCCACCGACCGCCTGCGGATCGCGCATCGGGGCCGTCCGGGGGACCCTGGGAGCCGCGTCGTGATGCGCCGAGCGCTGAGGCACCCGCCCCACCTCACCATGCCCCAGGGGCGCACGCCCTCCCCTCCGGGCGACGATCACGACGGACTCGAGATCACCGAGGACGAACGCGATCCGTCCCGTCTCGTGCTCAGGGGCTCTGCCGACATCTCCTGCACCGAGCACCTCACCGAGCAGCTCGGCCGCAGCGGTCGCGGCGGCTTCCGCGACCTCACGGTCGATCTCTCGGGTCTGCAGCTGCTCGCGAGCTCGGCCGTGCGGGTCCTCCTCGATCTGCGTGCGCGCCACGACGCGCATGGTCACGAGCTGTGCCTCATCGCCTCCTCAGGGACGCCCGCGCAGTCCGTGCTGGACGTCGTCGGCCTGCCCTGGAGCGAACCCCACATCCACGACGGCCCGCCCCGCGACCCAGGGTCCACCGCACCAGCGTCCTGAGAGGACAATCCTCCTATGCCTTCCGACAGCATCGAGCACCTCGCCCGAGACTTCCGTGACCTCAGCGCCTTCCTCCACGCCGGCGGTGCGGCGTCGACCGCGCGCCAGCGCCTGGTGGACCTCGCCACGTCCTCCATCGACGGGTGCGACTGGGCCGGCATCACGGTGCGCCCCGAGAACCGTCCCGCCTTCAGCCTGACTCGCTTGGACGACGTCGTGCGCGAGGTCGACGAGTGCCAGTACGAGTTCGGGGAGGGGCCCTGCCTGGACGCCGCGCGCATGCACGAGCCCGTCCTGAGCCGGGACTTCGAACAGGAGACCAGATGGCCGCGCTTCAGGGCGCACGTCCTCGAGCACAGTCCCGTGCGCGGCGCGCTCTCCTTCCATCTGCTCGACGATCCCTCGCCCACGGCGCTGAACCTGTATTCCGCATCGAGCGACGGGCTGGACGACGAGGCCGTCGCGACCGCGAGCCTCTTCGCCATCCACGCGTCGGTGATGATCGCCCATGCCGACAGCGCCGACCGCGCCGCGACGCTGGGGGCGGCGCTCACCACCAGCCGGCAGATCGGCGCGGCGGTGGGGATCCTCATGGCCCTGCACCGGATCTCCGAGAACGAGGCCTATGAGCTCCTCCGGGTCGCGAGCAACCATCTGAACCGCAAGCTGCGCGACATCGCCAGGGACGTCACCGAGAGCGGCGCCCTCCCCACGGGGACCGATGGCTGAGAGGCAGGGGAGGCGCGGACCGCGCCCCTCAGCGATCGCGCGTGACGGCGTGCTTCGCCGTGGCGAACAGCTCCGCCGCGACGCTGCGGGCGGACTCCACGATCACCCGGCGCTCGGCCGGATCGCCCTTGAGCAGGGACTGCGCCATCGAGCGCGCCTGGTCGAGCGTGACGTGCGGCGGCAGCGGCGGCACGTTCGGATCGGTGAGCACGTCGAGCACCACGGGTCCGTCGGCCGCGAGCGCCCGATCCCAGGCCGGTCCGACGTCCGCCGGGTCCTCGACCCTGATCCCGGTGAGGCCCAGCAGCCGCGCATACCCTGCGTAGTCCATGTCCTCGACCAGCTGGCTGGTGTCGTAGCGGGGGTCGCCGGCCTCACGCATCTCCCACGACACCTGCGTGAGGTCGTCGTTGTGCAGCACCATCACGATGAAGCGCGGATCCTCCCACTCCTGCCAGTGGCGCTTGACGGTGAGGAGCTCGTTCATACCCAGCATCTGGAAGGCTCCGTCGCCGATCGTGCAGATGACCGGTCGGTCAGGATGCGCGAACTTCGCGGCGAGCGCGTAGGGCATGGCAGCGATCATCGAGGCCAGGCTGCCTGAGAGGCTCCCCATCATGTCGCGGCCCAGCCGGATGTGCTGGCCGTACCAGTCGGCCGTGCTGCCGGCGTCGGCGGTGACGATGGCCCTCCGGGGCAGGCGCTCGTTCAGTTCCTGGAACACGTACCGAGGATTGGTGGGATCGGCCGTGGTCGCGGCCAGGCGCCCGGTGACCTCATCCCACTCGCGCATGCCGTCGACGATGCCCTGCTGCCAGGAACGGTCCGATTGGCGCTCGAGGAGCTCCAGCAGGGCGCCGAGGGTGCTGCGGGCGTCCCCGAGCAGGTTGACCTCCATCGGGTAGCGCAGGCTGAGGTTCTGTGCCTTGAGGTCGATCTGGACTCCGCGCGCCTGCCCGGTGGCGGGGAGGAATTCGGTGTACGGGAAGCTGCAGCCGATCATCAGCAGCGTGTCGCAGTTCTTGAGCATGTCGTAGCTGGGGCGCGATCCCAGCAGACCCGCCTGCTGCGTGTGATGGGGCACGTCCCCGGGGACGACGTCCTTGCCCAGCAGCGACGTCACGATGCCGGCGCCCAGCCGGTCCGCGACCGCGAGCACCTCGTCGGTCGCGCCTGCGGCGCCCGCGCCCACGAGCATCGCGACCTTCGATCCGGCGCCGAGCACCTCGGCCGCGCGGCGGAGCTCGTCGGCCGGGGGCAGCAGACGCGTGGAGGGACGCCCGATGCCGGTGCGTGAGACGAAGTGGGCGTCGGCGGGCTCCTCCATGGGCTCGTCCTGGACGTCGGCGGGGAGGATGACCACGGTCGGGCAGCGATCGGCCGTCGCGATGCGCAGGGCGCGGTCCAGCACGGTCTGCGCCTGCATCGGCGTGGTGACGGTCTCGACGTACCCCGCGACGTCCTGGAACAGCCGCTCGAGGTCCAGCTGCTGCTGGAAGTCGGTGCCGATCGAGACCCGCGCCTGCTGGCCGACGATCGCGAGCACCGGCTGGTTGTCCATGCGCGCGTCGTAGAGGCCGTTCAGCAGATGGACCGCACCGGGTCCTGACGTTGCGATGCACACCCCCGCCTCGCCGGTGAACTTCGCGTGGGCGGTCGCCAGGAACGCGGCGATCTCCTCGTGGGTGGGCCGGATGTACCGGAAGTCCTTTCCGGAGCGTTCGGCGCGCTCGAGGGCTCCGTCGAAGCCTCCGATGCCGTCGCCCGGGTACCCGAAGAACCGGTGGAGGTCCCAGGCGATCAGCCGGTCGATGATGAAGTCGCTGACGGTGGTCTCGGCCATGATGCTCTCCTTGTCCGGTCGCGCCCATGCGCGGCCCCTGGTGTGCAGAAGGCCGGGTGCTGGCCCTCAGCTGTCCTGCGGACTGCCCCGATGCGGATCCTCGGGGTGTCCCTCCGCCCGGTCGTGCTCGCGGCCATGCTTGCGATGGCGCTGGTGGGCAGGGCGGGCGCCCCGGAAGCGGTGGGCGTCGGCGATCTCCCAGTCATGGGCCCAGGCGGCGTCGCGGGCGCCGTCGAGCAGCTCGCCCTCCTCGAGCCAGGGGTAGAGCTCCTCGAAGGTCATCACGCGTGCCGGGTCGATGCGCCGCAGCACATGGCGTGGGCCGAGGTCGTCGAACGACTCGAGTCCCATCGCCGCCAGCAGCTGCATCGCCGAGAGCACGGTGGCCCGCTGGTAGCGCATCACCCGGGGCCCCTTGTCCTGGACGACCACGGCACGTGAGCGGCGGGGATCCTGGGTGGCGACTCCGCTGGGGCACGTGTTGGTGTTGCAGCGCTGGGCCTGGATGCACCCGGTCGCCATCATCATGGGGCGTGCGGCGCTGCAGAAATCCGCGCCCAGTGCCACGCGGCGGATGATGTCGTTGCCGCCTGCGATCTTCCCCGAGCAGCCGATCGCCACCCGGTCCCTCAGGCCCGTGCCGACCAGGGCGTTCTGCACGGTCACCAGGCCGTCCGTGAGCGGGGTGCCGACATGATCCTCGAGCTCCAGCGGGGCGGCGCCGCTGCCGCCCTCCGCCCCGTCCACGGAGATCCAGTCCGGCGTGATGCCCGTCTCCAGCATGCCCTTGCACATCGAGAGCACCTCCGAGCGGTCGCCCACGCAGAGCTTCAGGCCGATGGGCTTGCCGTCGGTCAGCTCGCGCAGCCGCGCCACGAAGCGCATCATCTCCGCCGGGGTGGAGAACGCGCTGTGGGCGGCCGGGCTGACGCAGTCGCGGTCCTGGGGGACGTCACGCGCACGTGCGATCTCCGGGGTGATCTTGGCAGCGGGGAGCACGCCGCCCACTCCGGGCTTCGCGCCTTGGCTGAGCTTGATGAGAATGCCCTTGACCTCGGGCTTCGCGGCCTTCTGGGCGAACTCGTCGGGGTCGAAGCGGCCCTCGGGCGTGCGGCAGCCGAAGTACCCGGTGCCGATCTCCCAGATGATGTCGGCGCCGTGCTCCAGGTGGTATCGCGTGAGGCCTCCCTCCCCGGTCTCCTGGGCGAAGCCGCCCAGCGCTGCGCCGAGGTTCATCGCCAAGACGGCGTTCGCGGAGAGCGACCCGAAGCTCATGGAGGACACATTGAGCATCGCCGTGTCGTAGGGGCGAGTGCAGTCGGGCCCGCCCAGACGCACCCGCGGGGGAGTTCTGCTCGGCTCGCGAGGGCTCGAGGCATGCAGGATGTGGTCGTAGCCCGCGCCCGTGATGTCGTTCTGCGTGCCGTAGGCGTCCTCCGCCCCGAGGCCCTTGGCACGCTGGTAGATCATCGTGCGCGTGTCCCGGTCGAAGGGACGGCCATCGGTGCTGCTCTCGATGAAGTACTGCTGGATCTCGGGACGGATCGCCTCGAAGGCCCAGCGCGCGTGACCCACCACGGGGTAGATCCGCAGGATCGAGTGCCTGCGCTGCAGGAGGTCCCGCGCACCGAGCGCGGCGACTCCGGCTGCTGCCAGGGCGGTCGTGGCGAGGCCGAGAGCGGCGCGGGAAGGGCGTCGGGAGGTCATGGGGCGTGCACCTCGTCGTCGGGGTGTGCGGCGCCATCGAGCGCCGATGATCCCTTCGATCGTTGCACAGGCGCGGCACATCTGGTGGTGTCCGAACCCAGCGCGCCCTGGGTGCGGCGCCTCATGACGGTGTCATGGTTTCGTCGAGCGGGCAGCGGGGGAGCGGCGACGGCAGCAGGAAGCGCACCGGGACCGAGCGGTGCCATCGGGTGTCCTGGTCCTCCGGGTTGTCCACCCGGGAGCGCAGGAGCTGGAGCGCGATCGGGTCGACGTGCTGGGCGTCTCGGGCATCGACGACGAGCGGGGAGGCGGGGTCCAGCAGGCGGGCCCGCTCGATCTGGCGCGCGAGCACCTCGCGCGTGGCGCCGGTGAGGCAGCCGGTCACCAGGATCGTGACCACCTCGCTGTCGACGTCCGCGCGCACCAGTATGGAGATCTTGTGGGACATGTGGGAGGCCTTCGTTCTGCTCGGAGCGCCGGGCTTCCGCTCGATGGCGCGGCGACCGTGGTTCGGATCGTGGGCTCGTGCCCGGGGCGGCAGCGCACTGGACGCGCGCGCTCGGCACGGACGCGCCGGGCGGCGGACCGCTGTGCGGCCCGCCGCCCGGCGGTCGACCGGAGCGCGGTGCGGGTCAGGAACCCTGGCCGCTGTTGCGGCCGCCCTCGCGCTTCGCCTCGGTGGGCTGTGCCTCCGCGCCCTCGCGGCCGGCCTCCTGCGGGTCGGCGGCGTTCGACTCGCCGAAGCTGCCGGTGCTCGCCTCGCCGCCCTTGTGGGCCTGCTGCTCGGTGTCCTCGCGGTTGCCGAACTGCCCGGGGTTGTTCGTGTCAGCCATGTCGATCTCCTTCGTGTCATGCACCAGTCGGAGGACCGGCGTGAGCTCCGTGCTCGTCTTCGACGCTACGGAGGCGAGGGAGCACTCGGCAATGCTCGGGACCGAGCGGTAAGCCGGTGAGCCCCGAGTCAGATCGTCGCGACCGACCCCGCGTCGACGCGGTAGTTTGAGCCGTTCACGAACGACGCGCGCCCCGAGCACAGGAAGGTCACGACCGCTGCGACCTCCTCGGGCCGACCGCGCCGACGGAGCTCGAGATGAGGGCGCTCCTCCTCGAGGAACGATCCGATCGCCTCGTCGACGTCCGTTCCCCTCTGCTCGGCGCGGCGCGACATCATCGCGTCGGTCATCGGAGTGCGGATGAACGCGGGGGACACCGTGTTCACGAGCAGCCCCTCGGTCGCGTAGGACCGCGACAGGCCCTTCGCGAGGGCGAGCACGCCCGCCTTGGCTGCGCAGTAGGGGAGCTCGTCGTCGTAGGGCTGCACGGCGTCCTCCGAGGTCAGGTACACGATCCTGCCCCAGCCGCCCCGTCGGAGATCGGGGAGGAATTCCCGGGTCACGCGCACCGCGCCGAGCAGGTCGACCTCGAGGGTGTGCACCCACCCCTCGTCGTCGATCTCGTGGAAGAGACCCTGTGCGCCCGTGATCCCCGCGCAGTGCACCAGGATGTCGATCTCGCCCACGGTCTCGCGGACGAAGCGCCCGAGCGCGCGGAGGGCCTCGACGCTGGTGATGTCGGCCCGGTGGTGGACGAGTCTGCCGGGCGGCGCCTGCAGACCTCGTGCGGCGGCGTCGAGCGCGTCCTCGTCGAGATCGGTGAGGACGACGGTCGCGCCCTCCGCGAGGAGCTCCCTCGCGGTGTGCCAGCCGATGCCCGAGTCGCCGCCGGTGACGAGCGCGGTCCGTCCCTCGAGGCCCATGTCCATGTCAGCGGATCCTTCCGTCGAGCTGCTCCGGGTCGGTCGGTGCGTCGGCGAGGACCTGGCGCGCACGATCCCGCGCCCCCTCGACGTTCCACAGCAGCACGCCGACCGGACGCTTCTGCTCGTCGAGGTAGTAGACGACCATGCGCTGCGCATCGAGATCGACCTCGTGCGTGCGCAGCTCGGCGCGCACGCTCCCGATCGCCTCCCACGAGGTGCCGAGGATCGCCGAGTAGAAGTACGGCGTGTGGTCGTAGGGGGCGTCGTCCCCCGCCATCGACCTGCCGGCTGCGTCACCCGATGCACGGGCGTGATCGACGTGCTCGATCCGCGTGCGTCCGAGGATCGCATCGGGGTACTCCGCGATGTCGCCGGCCGCCCAGATCGACGGGTCCGACGTGCGCAGGCGGGTGTCCACCACCACCCCTTCCCGGACCTCGAGGCCCGCGCGGGCCGCGAGGTCCACGCGCGGGGTCGCGCCGAGACCGACCACGATGACGTCGGCCGTGAGCGCGGTGCCGTCGTCGAGCACGGCTTCCAGGGCACCGTCCGCACGGCGACGCGTCTCGTCCACCCGCCGACCCGGCATCAGGTGCACGCCGGCATCCTCGAACAGCTGCTGGTGGCGCCGGGCGATCCGGGTGGGGAACTGTTCCCCGCCCAGGACCTCCTGGGGATAGCAGAGGGTGACCTCCACGTCGTTCTGGACCAGCGCGGCCGCGAGCTCGGAGCCGATGTAGCCCCCGCCGACGACGACGGCGCGCGCTCCGGGCTGCGCGCGACGGCGCAGCGCCCGATAGTCCGCGAACGAGCGGAAGACGATGACGTCCTCGTCCTCGTCGCCGGGGAGCCCCTGCGGCTCGGATCCCGTGGCGAGGAGCAGACGCCCGTACCCGATGTGCTCGCCGTCGGCGGTCACCACCTCGCGCCCGCTCGGGTCGACGGCGGTCACGCGGACACCGAGGCGCACCGTGGCGCCGGTCGCCTCCGCGGTGCCCAGCGGCACCTGCGCCTCGGTGAACTCCGGATCGGTCCACAGCTTCTTGGTGAGCGCCGGACGGGTGTAGGGAGCATCGACGTCATCGCTGAGGATGCCGATCGAGCCGTCGCGATCCTTCTCGCGCACACCGCGGGCGGCGTCGTCGCTCACCTGTCCGCCGCCGATGATCAGATAGTCGTAGGAGGTCATGTTCGCCAACTCCTCTCCTCGTCCGTGACGGTGCGTTCCGCACGGAGGCCGACCCTCGTCGGCGCTGGGCGCGACCCTACGCGGGGCCCGAGAGGCGGACCAGGGCCGGTGGCCATCAGGGTGTGGAGCCGTGGTGACCTGTTGTGATCCGGCAAGGGCCGGGCTACTGTCAGAGGTGGTCCAGCAGAGGGCCGTCGAGCCGCAGGATGTCTCGGAGGATTCTGTCATGACCCCTGAAACCGCTGATCGTCTGCTGTCCCCCACACCCCCTGCTGGGCCCCGCGTCGAGCGCGCCGCTGGGGTTGGGAAGACCGAGGCCCCTGTGGCCGCCGCTCGCACCGCGGCCCCGCTGGGCGCAGAGCCCGTGATACCGGCGCCGGTGCATCGCACGCCGAGGCCCGGAGCGGCGCGACCGACGGCTGAGATCTCGCCCGACGCGCCGGCGCGTCCTGGACGGAGCCGGGCGGACGGCGCGAGCCCCGCCGGCCGCGGGTCGCGGCGCGAGCGGGTGATCGACGGCGCCGCACAGGTGTTCGCCGAGTACGGGTACCACGGTGCGAGCCTGCGCCACATCGCCGCGCACGTGGAAATCACCCACCCCGGCCTGCTCCACCACTTCGCCTCTAAGGAGGACCTGCTCGACGCCGTCGTCGACAGGATGGAGGCTCATGCGCAGGATGCGCTCGACCGCATCGACGAGCTCGCCGCGGACGCAGAGTCGTTCGGGCGTGCTCTCGCGGAGGTGTGGGATCCGTGTTCGGCGCCCATCCAGCTGCTGGCCACGCTGGACGCCGACGTGGTGAGCCACGACCATCCCGGGCGGTACCGGATCGCGAGACTGCACCGGGTGCATGAGCACGTCCTCGAGCAGTGCATCGCCCGCCTCGCGCGCAGCGGTGAGCTGTGCCAGGGCGTCGAGCCGGCCTTCGCGGCGCGGAGTCTGCTCTCGCTCGTGCTGAGCCTCGCGCTGCGCGAGAAGACGGTGCGGACGATGCAGCGGCCGACGCACGACGATGCGCCCATGACTGACCTCCACGACCTGGCCGGATTCTTTCTGCGGGGTCGCCCGGACGGAGCGTGAACACCTGCGGGGCCGAGCGCGGCATCCCCGGCGTTCTGCTTTCCGAACGGTAGGGAGCCGTCGGTCGCGCGCTTCGCGTTCCCGCTTCTGTGCGCGCTGCCGGACCGGATCCCAGCTCGCACCGGCGATCGGACGATGGCCGCGCCGCTCGCGGCACCGCGCCGGGTTCGACCCGCGTGCCGCGTCGACGCCGCCTCCCCTGTGCGGAGCGGGGATCGTGTGCGAGCTTTGAGGACCCGTGACCGACATGCGAAGGGGTGGACGACATGGCCCGATGCGATGTCTGCGAGAACGAGTACGACCGACCGATCACCGTCGTGCAGGGGGCGCGTCGAGGCGTCTTCGACAGCTTCGAGTGCGCGATCCAGGCGATGGCGCCGCGCTGCGCGCACTGCGGGTGCCGCGTGATCGGGCACGGCGTGCAGGCAGGAGAGATCGTCTACTGCTGCGCGAACTGCGCCCGCACGGATCTCGGGGCGCAGGTGGGTGCCACCAGCACCTGAGCCCGCTGCGAGCCCGTTCAGAGCCCGTTCAGGACCACCCCGCTGCGCGGACGGGTGGGGAAGCGGTCGAGGCGGAACGTCAGATCCTGGGCGGGCGCCGAGGCGTCGGAGCGGGAGAGCAGGCGCACGGCGCGCTCCAGGAGCTCCACGGTGCTCCATTCGCCGGGGCAGCGGTGGTCGACGTCATGGCGCCCGGCCCCCTGTGCGATCAGCGTGTCGGGATGCTCCTCCCACGACCAGCCGCGGAACCGCTCGGGTCGGAAGGCATCCGGGTCGGGGAAGAGGCGCGGATCGTGGCAGGTGCCGTAGAGGTCGAGGATCACCCGATCGCCCGCCCGGAACGAGTGCCCCCGCCAGGTGAACGGCGTACGCACCCGCCCGGGGACGGCTGGGAAGAAGGGGTAGTACCGGCGCACCTCCTGGACGAAGGGCTCGAGATCGTCCTCGTCGCCGGCGGCGAAGGCACGACGCCACTGGGGGTGCTCGATGAGCGCGACCGCCGCGAACTCCACGAACAGGGAGACGGCGAGGATGGGCCGCAGGATGTTCAGCAGCTCGACGGCGGCCGTCCCGGGATCCAAAAGCTGACCGTGCTCGTCGGTGTGGTGCGCGAAGACCTCCAGCGCGGTGCCCTGCTCGGGTGAGAGCGAGCTCGCGCGCACGCTCTCCACGAGCTCGGCCGCCCAGCGCTCGACGCCCCGGCGACGCCAGCGCGCATGCCAGTTGGGAGGGCCGAACTGCGCCACGCGCTCCACCATCAGGCTCAGGTCGGCGCTGAGGCGTTCCGCGTCGGCCCGCTCGAGCGGGATCCCCGCCCAGCGCAGGGCGGCGCGTGTGAGGACGGGCCGGACGATGGCGTCAAGCCTCGAGCGCCGCTGTCCGGGGTTCTGCGCCGCACGCTCCCATTCCTCCTCGAAGAGATCTCCCAGCCGCGCCATCGCGGCGGGCGTCATCAGGGACAGGAAGGCGCGCTTGCGCCGAGCGTGGGCGGCGCCGTCGAGCGACTGCACGGAGCCCTCGTCCTGCAGCAGGTGCTGGATGGCGTGCGGCATGGCCCCCTGACGGGTCATGTGGTGCCCGTCGTAGAAGAGTGCGGCGGCCTCGGCACCTCGCAGGAAGGTGACGGGCCGCAGTCCGATCCGGGTGGTGAACTGGTCGGTGCCCTCGGCGTCGCAGCGCGAGGAGATGAAGGGGTAGCCCTCACGCAGGAGCCGGATCGTGCTGTCAAAGGGGATGGTGAACATGGTGACCTCCGCGACGGCGTTCGGGAGGCTGCCGCCGACGCCGCCACCATACGCGCCGACCGCCGCGGCGGCCGACCGATCGGAAGGCACCTCGACCAGGCCTTTCACTGTTCGGCATTGAGGGCAAGGAAGGGCACTGGTAGGCCTGGACCGACCGAGCCGTTCTTCTGCTCGGCACCTGAGTACCGACGCTCGCGCGCAGCGACGCTCACGTGCGGCGCGGCGCGCACCGGATGGAGGAGGAGCACCATGCCCGCAGGACAGACCGGATTCGACGACGTCACCTTCGACCTGATCTCCGTGCAGTACCACTCGCTGAAGGCGGGGCACGACTACGGGCAGTACGCCCGCGACGCCCGCAATGCGGGGCAGGAGGAGATCGCCGCGTTCTTCGAGCGCGTGATGGAGCAGGACGCCGAGCGCGCCCACGCGTGCCACGAGTTCCTGGCGGACCTCGGGGGCACGGACAACACCAGTCCGCAGTGACCGACCGACGACCCTGCGGACGAGTCCGCGCGGCGCCCTGCCCGACCGGAGAGCCCGGACGAGGCGTCGGGCGCCCGGGGACCCTGAGCACCTGAGGAGGAGCCATGACCGAGCACGATCAGCTGACCTATTGCAACCCCGTCACCCGCTTCCCGGAGATCACCCCGCCCCGCCAGTCCCAGCCCGAGCCGGGCCTCGACGCCGAGCTCATCCCGGGCACCGACCGCGGCGAGCACAGCTACCGCGGCACCGGACGGCTCGAGGGGCGTCGAGCGCTGATCACGGGCGCCGACTCCGGCATCGGCGCCGCGGTCGCGATCGCCTTCGCCCGGGAGGGCGCGGACATCGCCCTGAACTATCTTCCGGAGGAGAACGAGGACGCCGAGCACGTGGCCGGCGTGATCGAGTCCGCGGGCCGGCGAGCGGTGCTGCTGCCCGCGGATCTCGCCGATGCGGACGCCTGCCGACGCGTCGTCTCCGAGGCGGCCTCGGAGCTCGGCGGACTCGACGCGCTGGTGAACAACGCCGGCAAGCAGGTCTCGGTGCCGCGCCTCGAGGACCTCTCCGACGAGGAGTGGACCACGACCTTCGATGTCAACATCACCGCGATCTTCCGCATCACCCAGGCAGCCCTCGAGCATCTGGGCCCCGGCTCGACCATCGTGAACACGACCTCCGTCCAGGCGTACGAGCCCTCGCCCCACCTCGTCCACTACGCCTCGACGAAGGCCGCGATCAACGCGTTCTCCAAGGGGATGGCGCAGCAGCTGGCTCCGCGCGGGATCCGTGTCAACGCGGTCGCACCGGGACCCATCTGGACGCCGCTCCAGGTCTCCGCGGGCCAGCCGCAGGACGCGCTCCCCGAGTTCGGCAAGAGCACGCCGCTGGGGCGCGCCGGACAGCCGACGGAGCTCGCTCCCGCGTTCGTCTTCCTCACCTCGCCGGAATCCAGCTATGTGCTCGGCGAGACGCTCAACGTCAACGGCGGGATGCCGACGCCCTGAGCGTCCCCGCACAGCGCATCACCCCCTACCGAAGGAGGTGGCCGATGATGGCCGCCGCACCGCACAGTCCCGACGCCCCGCGCACCCCCGAGCAGCCGCACGCGGCCGGAGAACCCTCACAGCCCCGCACCGCCACCGGCGCACCGGGCGTCGAGGATCCTGATTCCGAAGCCCAGCAGGGCGAACGGCTGACCACTGCGCTGGGCTCCCCGCTGTCGGACACGGACCACTCGCTGAAGGCGGGCCCCCGCGGGCCCGTGCTCCTGCAGGACCACCACCTGCGCGAGAAGATCACGCATTTCGATCACGAGCGCATCCCCGAGAGGGTGGTGCACGCCCGCGGCGCGGCCGCCCACGGGCACTTCGAGAGCTACGGGAACGCCGCATCGCTGACGGTCGCGGACTTCCTGGCCCCTGGCCGTGTCACGCCCGTGTTCACGCGGTTCTCGCCCGTGGTCGGCTCCAGGGGGTCCGCAGACACCGTCCGCGACACCCGCGGGTTCGCCACCAAGTTCTTCACCTCCGAGGGCGTCTACGACCTGGTGGGCAACAACATCCCGGTCTTCTTCATCCAGGACGCGATCAAGTTCCCCGATGTGGTCCACGCCGCCAAGCCGCATCCTGATCGGGAGATCCCGCAGGCGCAGAGCGCGCACGACACCTTCTGGGATTTCGTCTCCCTGCACACCGAGGCGCAGCACCACACCATGTGGCAGATGTCGGACCGAGGCATCCCGAGCTCGTACCGCATGATGGAGGGATTCGGCATCCACACGTTCCGGCTCACCAACGCCGAGGGCGAGACCTCGCTGGTGAAGCTGCACTGGAAGCCCAAGCTCGGGGTGCACTCGCTGACCTGGGAGGAGGCGCAGATCATCGGAGGAGTCGACCCGGACTTCCACCGGCGCGATCTCGCCGACTCCATCGAAGCGGGCGCGTTCCCGCAATGGGAGCTCGGCATGCAGGTCCTCCCCGACCAGGAGGACGAGATGTTCGAGGGCATCGACCTGCTGGACCCGACCAAGCTCGTCCCCGAGGAGATCGCGCCCGTCCAGCCCGTCGGGCTGCTCACGCTCGACCGCAACCCCCGCAACTACTTCGCGGAGACCGAGCAGGTCGCCTTCCACCCCGGGCACCTGGTGCCCGGCATCGACGTCACCGACGACCCGCTGCTGCAGGGCCGGCTGTTCTCCTATCTCGACACGCAGCTGACGCGGCTCGGCGGGCCGAACTTCGACCAGATCCCGATCAACCGGCCGCACGCGCCCGTGGACGACATGCTGCGTGACGGATACGGGCAGCAGGCGATCCACACCGGCATCGCGCCCTACCAGCCCAACTCCCTGGACGGCGGCTGCCCGTTCGCCGTCGGCTCCGACGAGGCGGTGCGCGACATCCCGATCCCGGTCGCCGCGGCGAAGAAGGAGCGCCGCAGCCCGGCGTCGTTCGCGGACCACTTCAGCCAGGCGCGCATGTTCTGGCTCTCGATGACGCCCGTCGAGAAGGAGCACATCGTCGCCGCGTACTCCTTCGAGCTCGGCAAGTGCACCGACGAGGGCGTGCGACGGCGCCAACTGGAATGCCTCGCCCGGATCGACGGGTCGCTGTGCGCCGACGTCGCCGACTCCCTGGGGCTGCCCGCTCCCAGCCCCGAGCAGGCGCCCGATGCGGACGCCGGCGCCAGCCCCGCCCTCTCGCAGCTGGGGCGGCACTGGCCGGTGGACGGGCGGAAGGTCGGCGTCGTCGTCGATCCCGCCCATGTGCCCGATGATCTCGGCGCCGTGCTCGAGCTCATCGAGTCCCTCGGCATGACGGCGTTCCTCATCGCCCCGCGGGCGGGCGAGCTGCTCGGTCGGCACGTCGACCGCACGTTCGCGACCGCACGCTCCGTGGAGTTCGACGCCGTCGCCTTCGCCGGCGCACCCGCGCCCGCCGCTGATGCGACGCTCGCGCGCGATGCGAAGGCCGGATCGGGCACGGTCGAGAACATCGATCCTCGCGTCGTGCTGCTCGCCCAGGAGGCGTGGAGGCACAGCAAGGTGGTGGCCGCATGGGCCGACGGCGCTCAGGTCGTCGACGCGCTCGGGTCCGCCGGCCGGGCCTCGGAGGCGGACCCGTCGGGAGCCGGGTCCGCGGGCAGCGCCGGTGTCATCGTCGCGATCGACGGTGAGGACGCGGTGCGCCATGCACAGGAGTTCCTGAGCGCCCACCGCGTGTGGGAGCGATTCGGTCCGGTCCCCGGAGCCGCCGAGGAGCCTGAGGACGGCTCGAGCCTGTGAGCCGCACCATGAGGACCGACGACGAGGAGAAGGCACCATGAGAGCACTCACCTGGCAGGCACCCGGACGCGTCTCCGTCGAGACTGTGCCCGACCCCGTGATCGAACAGGACGCGGACGCGATCGTGCGCATCACCTCCACTGCGATCTGCGGATCCGATCTGCACCTGTACGACGTCCTCGGCCCGTACATGAGCAGGGGCGATGTCATCGGTCACGAGCCCATGGGCGTGGTGGTCGAGACCGGGAAGGACGTCACCCACGTGGGGGTGGGGGATCGCGTCGTGGTCCCCTTCAACATCGCCTGCGGGCGATGCAGCATGTGCCTCAGAGGGCTGCAGTCCCAGTGCGAGACGACGCAGGTGCGCGAGTACGGATCGGGCGCAGCGCTGCTCGGCTACTCGAAGCTGTACGGGCAGGTCCCTGGAGGGCAGGCCGAGCTCCTGCGCGTCCCCCACGCCGACTCGGGTCTGATGCGCGTCGGCAGCGAGCTTCCCGACGAGCGCTATCTGTTCCTCTCCGACATTCTCCCCACCGCATGGCAGGGCGTGCGGTACGCCGATGTTCCCGACGGGGGATCGGTGGCAGTCCTCGGGCTCGGGCCCGTCGGCCAGTTCGCCGCGCGGATCGCCCGACGCGAGGGTGCGCGGGTGTTCGGCGTCGACCCGGTGCCCGAGCGCAGGGAGATGGCGGCCCGGCACGGCGTCGAGGTGCTCGACCAGGGCGCCGATGCGATCCAGGCGATCTGCGAGGCGACGTCGGGGGAGGGACCGGACGCCGTGATCGACGCGGTCGGCATGGAGGCCCACGGGAACCCGGTGGCCGGGATCGCGCAGAACCTCGTCGGCAGGCTCCCCGGAGCGCTCGGCAGACCGGTGATGGAGCACGCGGGGGTGGACCGCACCGCCGCCCTGGGCGCCGCCATCGATCTCGTGCGGCGCGGCGGGACGCTGTCGCTCAGCGGCGTGTACGGCGGGACCGCGACGCCCATGCCGCTGCTGACGATGTTCGACAAGCAGCTCACCGTGCGGATGGGCCAGTGCAACGTGCGCAGCTGGACCGAGGACCTGCTGCCCCTCGTCGAGGATCCGGACGACCCTCTGGGCACGACGGACCTCGTCACCCATCACCTGCCTCTCGAGGAGGCCCCGGCCGGATACGAGCTGTTCCGCCGCAAGCACGACGGCTGCATCAAGGTCGTGCTGGAGCCGTCGGTTGGCGGGTGAGGTGTTCGCTGAGACCTGCGAAGGTCGTGTCTGGAACGGAGAGCGCCCCCATCTCCCGAGGGGGATGGGGGCGCCGGTCGAGCGGAGCGACGACCCCGCTCGAGGCGGACAGCCCCTGCACCGGAGGGCTCCCCTGCCGCCAGTGGCCACGGTAGGTCACCGGTTGCGCTGGCGGGCGGGTTCGGGCTCGAGCTGACCGGTAGGTCAGGGCGATTCCCGTCACGAGCTGGAGACGCTGTTACCAGTGCTTTCACGTCGACATGGCAGGCCGGACAGCGATCGGGTCTCACTGGCCTGCGCATCTCTGGGCCATGCGCCATATGGTCGGCGAGCACCGGAGCGGGAGGTAGACACTTCCCCTCCTTTCGCCCACATGTACTAGGAGTGTTCATCATGGGATTCATCGGAGCTCTCATCTCGTGGCTCATCATCGGAGCCATCATCGGCTTGATCGCCAGGGCGATCATGCCCGGTAAGCAGGGTATGGGGATCGGCACGACCATCGTCCTGGGGGTCGTGGGCGCGCTCGTTGGTGGCTTCATCGGCGGGCTCTTCGGGTCCAAGGGTGTCAGCGGCGTCTTCTCGGACCCGTGGAGCGTGTGGACGATCGTGCTCTCTGTCATCGGCGCACTGATTGTCATGGTCATCTATGGCCTGGCCACAGGCCGCCGCCGCTGACTCATTCAGGAGACGACGAAGCGCCCCGCCTGTCCGTGAGGTCGGGATGCGGGCGCTTCGCCGTGCGGGCTTCGCTCGGGCACACCCGATGAGGAGGCTGCGATGTGCGGACGGTTCGGGCTGAACTTCGAACTCAGCACTCTCCGGCGCGGTGGCCGGCCTGCTAAGTCTGGAGCCCGCGGCGACAGGAATGGCCGGCACCCTCCTCCTGTCTGAGTCCTGCAACCAACTCAGTGGGTCGCGCAGGCCTGCGTCGGCGTCGCCAGCATCGGCTCCGCCGTGGTCCGCCACCCACCACCTCGCGGACAGAAGGCAGACCGGATTCGATCGTGCCCGGATCCAGCTAGGCACAATGAACACAACGCGATACCCGAATCGGAGCTCTGATGTCAGCGATCAACATCCTTGGTGTGCCGAGCAGTGCTGGCAGCTACGCGGCAGGTCAAGAGCAGGCTCCCGCAGCACTGCGTGCGGCCGGCCTGCTCGCGGCGCTCACCGAAAGTGGGCACGAGGTCCGTGACCACGGGGACCTGACTGAGCAGGCCTGGCGACCTGATCGCGAGCGACCCTTCGCCCAGAATCTGCTCCAGGTCGTGCAGTCGGTCCGTGAGCTCACAGACGTTGCCGCTGCTGTGCTCGGCGCGGGAGAGCGGATCCTCGTCCTGGGTGGCAACTGCACGATCGCGCTAGGAACGTGCGCCGGAATGCGGCTCGCTGGCTCCGATCCAGGCCTGGTGTACATAGACCGCCACTTCGACCTCAACACGCCGCAGAGCACCACGGAAGGCGCGCTCGACTGGATGGGCCTGGCGCACGCCCTGGACCTGGAAGGGACCGCACCCGAGCTAGTGGACGCGCTCGGCCCGCGGCCGCTCCTGCGCCCTTCGCGCCTGTCCTTTCTCGGTGTGGATGTTGCAGGGGAAACCATCGAGTGGGAACAAGCATGGGTCGAGCAGCTCGCCCTGCGAGTCGTGTCGCAGGCCGAGCTTGTCCGGGCACCTGCCCGCTCCGCGGCTATAGCGCGGGATGCGGTCCTGCCCGGCCCCTTCGCCGTACACGTGGACGTCGATGTTCTCGACTTCATCGACGCACCCCTCGCGGAGAACGTCAACGGACGCAACAGCGGCCCGACCATCGAGCAACTCGAACAGGCCCTCGCCGAGCTCTGGAACCACCCAGACTGCCGAGCACTATCCATCGGCGAGCTCAACCCGGTCCACGCTGCCGCGGACCCCGACTCCCTCGGTCGGTTCGTCGCTGCCCTGGGCAGAGCCCTGACGCTGCGCGACTGAGTGCATGGGCCGACCATACCCACGTAAATAGAAGCAGACCGAGGCGGCCTGGGGTACACCCAACCCGGGAATGACCAATCGACAGGTGCCGCACCTGGATGTCCCCGATCCCGCTCGACCGGCGTCGCGTTGTGCCAGGACTCGGATCCGGCTACCAGACGGTCAGCGCCTGTTTGTGCAGGTGAGCTTGAAGAGAGGGCGCCGACCGAACAGGGCGAGATGTTAGGCAGATCACAATGCGGTAACGTGCTCTGATCGATGTGGATCCTCGAAGACGTGGGGCAGTAGCCACTTTTGCAATCCTTAGCAACGAAGGGGTGGAGACCATTGTCGGCCTACTCGGCAATCTGGCTAACCGGCTTAAGTTCTGTAGGGAAATCAACGACAGCCAGCCTCCTCGCTGAGAGATTGAGGTCAACAGGGTCTCCTGTGGTCGTGCTCGACGGCGATGAGATGCGGTCCGCCCTGCCAGACCGCTACGGGCACAGCACCCCTGAGAGAATTCGGCTCGGCATGTACTACGTCGACCTAGCGAAACTAATCGCCGACCAGGGGGTAACCGTCGTGGTCGCCACGGTCTCCCTCCTCGAGGATGTGCATATCCACCGACGTCGCGTATTTGGAGACCAGTGCCTCGATGTGGTACTACGCGCACCTCTACGCGCCCTCCGGGAACGAGACACCCGGGGTGTGTATAAGAGCGCATCTTCCGAAGTTGTTGGCCTCGGGCAAGTAGCACATTTCCCTGAGTGTGATTTCCTTGAATTTTCCAACGAAAAGCCCGAAGACCCTACCATTATAGCCCGAGAGGTCAGTCGCAAATTCCTGTCCAATGTTTCCTCATCAGATGACCAAAGGAGAGCGTCATGAAGCACGCCGACTTCACCGAACTCGCCGAGAACTACTCTAAGTACCGGGTTGGATACGCTCCCGAGGCGATTAAGGCATTAGTTGCACTACTCGGTGCTTCTAGCCCGCGGATTGTCGACGTGGGGGCTGGCACGGGAATCCTTACCCGCCAACTTGCTGCTGAGTCCGCTGCCAGCGTGCTCGCGGTTGAACCTAATGATGCAATGCGAGAAGCCGGAATTAGAGACTCTGCTGAGTTCGCGATCTCCTACCAGCACGGGAGCGCGGAGCAGACGGGTCTGCCTGATGCCTCTGCCGACCTGGTAACCATGGGCAGTTCCTTCCACTGGCCTGATACGGATATGGCCCTCCAGGAGTTCCACCGAGTCCTCGCTGATGGCGGCTATTTCGCGGCTATGTGGAATCCGCGCCTCGTCGACAGGTCACCGGTGCTTAGCGAGATCGAAAGTGCTCTACGCGCCGTCGCTCCAGGCTTGGAGCGCAAGTCTGCTGGCCTCTCCGGATTCCCAGAGACGCTGACCGAGAGGTTCCTCGATTCTGAACTTTTCAGCAACCCAGTCTATATCGAAGGCCACGAGGAAGTTACGCAAACGCTAGAACAGTATCTCGGCGTCTGGAGATCGGTTAACGACATTCCCGTTCAGATCGGTTCCGAACGGTTTGAAGAGTTCCTTGAAAAAGCAGCTCAGATCGTCGCGAGGCACGGGGGTAAGGTGACCACCACGTACCGAACTAGGATCTGGGCAGCTAGAAAGAAGGACTGATGTGGAGCTCCTTCGAAGACTACCGGGACGCCGGTTTCGCCAAACACCTGGAGAACCATACGTATGTGAAGTCCGACGATGTCTTCATGGCGTCAATAGGCGCCTCAGGCTCCACGCTCCTTAGTAACCTTCTTATCGCGTGCGGGCTCGAGTACGTGGACCTGAACCGGGATACCCTCGGGACTACGGGCGTAATTTCAGTAGCCGGAGACGAAGTTTCCCGGCGCGTTCGCGCCATCGATACATCCCCCGAAGCCATATCCTCCCGCCGCGTCTTGAAAACGCACCTCCCAGCCGACAAGGTGCCGGATGTCAGTCGATCAATTCTCTTGACAAGAGACCCTCGCGACTGCTTGTTCTCCTGGTTTAAGTACCATCAGAATTTCGGCAATGGTGGATGGGAGCAGGTCCCCGACAGCTTCGAACAGTTCCTCCAGAACCGATTTTTCATGGGTCTTACTCCTGTTCAGAGTTGGGCAACCCACACGCGCTCATGGCTGCAGAGGCGAGGCACCGCTGTGGTCCGCTTCGAAGACTTGAAGAGGGACGCGGCGCTGGCCGTAGCACCGGTAGTAGCTGATGTGCTTGATGTTGAGGTACAGCCAGCCAGTATCAATCGTGCAGTCGAGGTCTCGTCGTTCGAGGCGATGCGCAACCGAGAGGACACGCTGAGGCAACCGAAGTCCCAGCGGCGTGTCATGCGTAGAGGTGCGGTGGGAGAGTGGCGTGAGTGGTGGAGCGACGAACTCGCTGCCCACTTCCTCTCGAACGAAGAGCTGATCGAGATCGCAACAATGCTGGGATACGACTTCCATGAATCTCCGGACTGAGCAGAGGGCGCCGCGGGCTTCCGGCGTGCGCGCTGTTCTCGCAGCGACTGCGCTGTCGATGGTCAACCTGCTCGGGACGTTCGACGGCATGGTCGTCACCGTCGCCTTGCCAGCGATCCAGAGCGACCTCGGACTGGACCCCCTGTCCGGACAGTGGATCATCGGGCTGCACTCCCTGGCCCTGGGAAGCGTGCTCATCACTGCGGGACGCTTGGGTGATAAGTGGGGCCGCCGACGATGCGTGATTTCGGGTCTGATCGTCGTCGCCGGTGGGCTGACGCTCGCCGCAGTCGCCCCCTCTCCCGCGTTTCTTTTTGTCGCACGCGCCCTACAAGGCTTCGGATCTGGGCTGGCAATCCCGAATATTTTTGGGATTGTGAGCTCGTATCCCGATGCGGGCGTCCGCACCAGGACGATGGCGGCGATCGCAGTGGCCGGTAGCAGCGGCAGCGTACTGGGCGGCGTTGTCGGTGGCGCGCTCATGCAGGCAGGAAACTGGCGACTGGTGTTCGGTGCAATTGTTCCCGTCGCCTTGGGGTCCGCGGTGCTGTGCCTGGTTTCCCTGCCAAAGGATCGCCCCGACCGACAATCGCGGGCGCCCGGCGTCGTCGGTGCCGGACTCGTCTTCGTGGCCGTCCTGCTGACAGTGCAGACCATCACCTCCCTGTCGGACCTCGATTCCTTGTCCTGGACGGTCCTCATCTTTGTAGTTGGGACAGTCGGGGCGTGGTTGGCAGTTGTCATGCACCTGCGCAGGTCGCCAAATCCCATCATCGCCCCAAGAGTGCTGCATGTCCGATCGCTCCAGGCGGCAGCACTTGGTATGCCCGGCCAGGTATTCGCGTATCAGGGGTCCGTCTATCTCTGCCTGCTCGGGTTCCAGGAGGTCTACGACTGGTCACCGCTCAAGAGCGGCGTCGCTTTCGCGCCGCTCGGTCTAACCTGCTTGCTGACTTCGCTCGTGGTCTCGCGCATCATCAAGGATCGGGGATGGCGTCGGACAACACTGATCTCACAGACGTTGTGCACCCTGGGGCTCTTCGCTATCGCCGCATCGTGGCTGTTCGGGTACGGGATAGCTGCCCTCGGCCTGGCCCTGCTAGGCATCGGCATCGCCATCTCTGCCGTCACCTACAACCTGGCAGCCGGAATCAACATCGACACGGATGACAAAGCCACCGCGTACGGATTCTTTGAAACTTCGACGCATCTGGCCGGCGCCGTCGTCGTGGCAGTGTTGGCGTCATCACTGGCGCTCTCGGCCTCCTTGCCGACTTCCGCCCAGTTCACAGTTGCCTTCATGGTTGCCGGCCTCGGCTGCATCTCGATGACCATCGCCAGCATGGTCCGAGACCCGCGGGAGCAGGTGCTCTACGAAGAGACTCGCTCGAGTAGCTGACGGTTCTGCCCACCGCCCAGCACTGACCACCTCACCGTGACATCCGGAGCAGCTGTTTCCGAGCCAACCGAGCGCCTGTGGTACGGCATGTGACCACCGCGGCACGGGGGGCGGCCTGGGGGATAATTCTCAACCAAACGATGCCGGTCCCGCTGATCTGAGTATCAGTTCCGCCTGTGGTTGTGCGCGCTCAATCGTTGTCGTCACGTGATGCAGCCTTTATCCCGGGCGCGAGCTGGCTGCAGGTAGGGAGTTGCGGCGTCCAGCCACTGTGAGGCTGGCTGCGATGAGTGCCAGGGGTGCCAGGAACAGCGCCGAGGATGCTGTGGCGAGGTCGATGATGACTCCGCCAGCGGTGTTGCCCAAGGAGACGGCAACGAGGTTCGTGGCGACCATCGTCGTGAAGGCCACGGTGAGTTTGGAGCGGGGGACGGCGGTGTCTAGCAGTGCAGACATGGCGATCCCTGCGGGTGTGCCCATCGCACCGAGAAGGAACATGCCAAGTACTGCGAGCATCGGCCAGGCGATCAACGACGCCAGGAGCGTCGCGGCGAGGGTGGCGCAAAGTAGAGATGCCAGCAGGTGCTTCCGCAGCGTCCCGGACCAGTTCCGGCTCCCGTAGACCACGCCCGCAGCGAGATCTCCGAGAGCGAGGGCGCTGAACGCTGCCCCGACCAGGCCGGGACTCGTCGCATCGAGCACCGCGGGAAGCCCGACAGTCACCACTCCGATCGACACCCCAAAGCCGACCGTGCCGAGGAGCACCGTGATGTAGCCCTGGGTCAGCAAGGGGCGGTCGCCATGGGCCGGAGTCGGTGCGCGGGATGCTACGGGCACAGCCTTTGAAGACGTGAGGGAGGGCGGCGCAGGGGTGCTGGGGTGGGGCAACCGGGCGAGGCAGAGTGTGGCGGTGGCCGCGAACCCAGCGATCACGAAGAAGGCGTAGCCGCTTTCACGCAGCGAGGAGAAGGCGACGGCTGCCAAGGGCCCGACGGCCATCCCGGCCTGGAACGTCACAGCGATCGCCGCGTACAGCCGCAAGTGGAGTCTCTGGGGGTACATGCCGGGCACGGCCGCGCGCACGACACCGGTCACTGCCGGGAGCGACAAGCCGGCCAGGAAGAACAGTGCGAGGTAGACGATGTGCTGGGTCGAGTGCCACAGGGCTGCTGTGCTGAGCGCGGCGCAGAACAGGGCGGTCGCTGGATAAAGCACCCGGGGTGGAGTGAACCTGTCGATCAAGCGGCCCTGGACGACGAGCCCGGCAGCGTTACCCAGAGCGAAGGCGCCGACGACAAGGGCGGCTGGGGCGTAGCTCCCCAGTCGAGCAGAGACCATCTGCAGTGCAGCCAGGTTTACTGCACCGATCGCGGTCGCGCACAAGAGGATGGCAATCAGTCCCAGGAGGCCCCGACAATGGACGCTCTTGTTCGATGTTGATGGTGGTGAGCCTGGGGTGGAGGACGGCATAGAGGAGTCCTTGCGGTTCCCACCCACCCGAGAGACATACTCTCTATGTCTTCAGCCTAGCCTCGATCTTTCATGGTGCTTGAAGCGCCCTGGGTTCCGTTCCGAGTCTCACGAAGGAGAATCGGAGTATGCCCAAGAAGTTCAGCCCAGAGCTCCGTGACCGTGCCGTGCGCATGGTCCACGACCGTCAGGCCCGCGAGG
>NZ_JAKRMO010000025.1:0-53448 GCF_022346485.1 Brachybacterium sp. ACRRE
GGTGCGGGGGGACGGTCGCGGGCGGGCTGAGGGTGAGGAGCCGTGGCGATATCGCCACGGCTCCTCACCCTCGGCCCGTCCAGGGCACGGGCACACATGTCACCGCCCGAGGGCGGCGGCGTGCGGGTCAGTGGGCGAAGTGGCGGGTCCCCGTGAGGTAGAGGGTCACTCCCGCCGCGCGGCAGGCCTCGATGACCTCCTCGTCGCGGATGGAGCCGCCGGGCTGCACGATCGCGCTCACGCCCGCGTCGATGAGGATCTGGGCGCCGTCGGCGAAGGGGAAGAAGGCGTCGGACGCGGCGACCGCTCCGCGGGCCCGCTCGGGCGCCTGCTCGCCCTCGGAGTGCTCGCCCAGGGTGTTGGCGCGCTGCACGGCCAGACGGCAGGAGTCCAGGCGGTTGACCTGGCCCATGCCGATGCCGACGGCCGCGAGGTCCTTGGCCAGCAGGATCGCGTTGGACTTCACCGCCCGCACCGAGCGCCAGGCGAAGACGAGGTCGGCGAGGGTGCTCTCGTCGGCCGCCTCCCCTGCGGCGAGGGTCCAGGTGGCGGCCTCGTCGCCCTCGGCCTGGTAGGCGTCGGACTCCTGGATCAGGGAGCCGCCCCAGATCTGGCGGATCTCGACGCCGCCGCGGGGACGGTCGGCGATCCGCAGGATCCGCAGGTTCTTCTTCGTGCGCAGCAGCTCGAGGGCCTCGTCCTCGTAGGCGGGGGCCAGGATCACCTCGGTGAACACGGGCTTGACCTGCGTGGCCATCGCGAGGGTCACGGGGCGGTTGGTCGCGATCACGCCGCCGTAGGCGGAGAGCGGGTCGGTGCCGTGCGCGCGTGCGTGCGCGGCGGCCAGGTCCTCGTCCTCGGTCGCGACGGCGATGCCGCAGGGGTTGTTGTGCTTCATGACGACCACGCACGGCTGGTCGTGGTCGAAGGCGGCGCGGGTGGCGGCATCGGCGTCCACGTAGTTGTTGAAGCTCATGGCCTTGCCGCCGAGCTGCTCGGCGCCGGCCAGGCCGGGGTTCTCGTCGTCGATGACGGCGACGCGGGCGCGCTGGTGCGGGTTCTCGCCGTAGCGCAGGGTGCGCAGACCGGCCTCGGCTGCCTCCTCGTCATCCATCTCCAGGAGATAGGCCGGGGAGTCGGCGTCGTCGTCGGCGTCGGCGTCCGGGGAGTCGGAGACTCCCCCGTCGGCCCCGCGGAGGGTCCCGGCGCCGAGCGCGGAGGCGGTGCCCTCGGCGTCGGTCCCGTCGAGCTGGCCGAGCATCCAGTCGCTGATCGCGGTGTCGTACTCGCTGGTGCGGCCGAAGGCGATGGTCGCGAGCTCCTGGCGCTCGTCGAGGGTGAAGCCGCCCCGCGTGGCCGCATGGCCGGCGCGCGCGTAGTCCTCGGGATCGACCACGACCGCGACGGAGGCGAAGTTCTTCGCCGCGCCGCGCACCATCGACGGCCCGCCGATGTCGATCTTCTCGATGATCTCGTCGAAGGTGCCGCCCGCGGCGACGGTCTCCTCGAAGGGATAGAGGTTCACGACGACGAGGTCGAAGGGCTGGATCCCCTGGTCCTCGAGCTGGGCGCGATGGTCCTCGAGCCGCAGGTCGGCGAGGATGCCGCCATGGATGCGCGGGTGGAGGGTCTTCACGCGACCGTCGAGCATCTCGGGGCTGCCGGTGACCTCGGCGACGTCGGTGACGGCGAAGCCCGCCTCGCGGATCGTGCTGGCGGTGGAGCCGGTCGAGACGATCTCGACGTCGGCCTCGGAGAGGGCACGGGCCAGGTCCGTCAGGCCCGTCTTGTCGAAGACGGAGACCAGGGCGCGGCGGATGGGACGGCGGTCGGTGGAGCTCACGGAGCGTTCTCCTCGCGGATCGGTGCGGTGCGGTCGATGCGGCGGCTGCGCGGACGCGGTCGCCGCCTTCACATGCGGGCACCCAGGCGGTCGATGCCCACGATCGTCACTCCCCGGTGGTCCGCCCACCTGCGCCAGTCGTGTGGGTCCAGTGTATCCGGGGCAGGCGGGAGGTCCGGAAGGGGTCAGGGGGCGAGCGTGCGCGAGAGGTCGCGCACCACGTCGACGAGCATCTCGCGCTCGACGACCTTGATGCGCTCGTGGAGGCTCTCCTCGGTGTCGTCCGGCCGGACGTCCACGGCGCGCTGGGCGAGGATCCGCCCGGTGTCCACGCCCGGGTCGACCTCGATGACGCTGGCCCCGCTCACCTTCACCCCGTAGGCGAGGGCGTCGCGCACGCCGTGGGCCCCGGGGAAGGACGGCAGCAGGGCGGGATGGGTGTTGATGATGCGCCCGGGCCGGGCGTCGAGCAGCGGCGGGCCGATGAGCTTCATGAAGCCGGCGAGCACCACGAGCTCCGGCGAGAGGGCGGCGACCTCGCGGGCCAGGGCCGCGTCCCAGGCAGCGCGATCCGGGTGGTCGCCCAGTCGGACGACGCCCGTCGGCACCCCCGCGCTCTGCGCATGCGCGAGGCCGGAGGCGGCGCGGTCGGCGATCACGCCGACGATCTCGTAGGGGCACTCCTGCTCGTGCTGCGCCGCGAGGAGCGCGGCGAGGTTGCTGCCGGTGCCGGAGATGAGGACGACGATGCGTGCTGGAGCCACGGGGCAACCCTACGGGGAGCGCGCCGGGACGAGGACGGGCGTCCGGGTGGCGTGCGCGGGATCGCGCGCGAGGGGCGATGCGCGAGGGGCGATGCGCGAGGAGCGGTACGCGCGGGGACGGCGACCGAGGCGCGCGGCACGGGACGTGCGGGGCCGGCTCGCGCAGCGGGCACAATGGTCGGGTGAGCAGTCCCGAGCCCGAGCCCTCCGCCCCGTCCGAGTCGACCCTGCGCTATCGCCGGATCCTCACTCGGCTGCTCGTGTCCCTGCTGGCCTCGTGGGTGCTGATGATGCTGCCGCTGCCGTGGTCGCTGCTCGCCGGTGTCGCGGGGATCGTCACGGCCGTGCTGCTGGTGCGGCTCGTGATCGCCGCCTGGAGGGACCGCCGGCCGGCGATGGCCGTGATCTCCGCGCTGGTGGGCGTCCCCGCGGTGTTCATGATCGTGCTCGGCTCGGTGACCGGCGCGATCTTCTACGGTCCGATGTCCGAGCTCGAGCAGTGCCGGGACGAGGCGCTCACCCAGCAGGCGCAGGACGCGTGCCGGGACGAGGTGCAGAGCTCGGTGCTCAGCTGGATGGAGGGTCTGACGGGGTCCTGACCGAGGCGTCGTCGTCCTGGTCGCGGGCGGGCTCGTCCTCGGAGCGATCCGTGCTCCCGTTCTCGCGGGACTCGGCCGCCTCGACGCGGCCGCGCAGCCCCGCCCACTGGGCGCGCGCCCAGGGCAGGGCGGGCGTGAGGCAGACGGCGGCGACGGCGGCGGTGGGCAGCACCACGATCCCCAGCAACGGCAGCAGCAGGGAGCCGATCCGGGGTCCCAGGGCCTCCAGCGAGCCGTCGCCGATGCCGCCGGTGGCGAGTCCCGCGACGAGCAGCACGAGCAGCAGCAGGGCGACCGCGTAGGCGACGAGGGCGATGACGCGCTCGCGCAGAGCCGACTCCGAGGAGTCGGCGTCGGCCCCCTCCCCCACCAGGTCCCGGCACAGGCGGATCGCGCCGAGCGCGATCGCGACCACGGGCAGCACGATCAGCAGGCGCGTCCACCAGGGCCCGGTGCCCGGGTCCGGCACGATGCCCAGCAGCGGGAGGGCGGGCATCACGGTGGTCTCGGCGCCCGCCAGGCTGATCACGCTGCCCGCCCCGAGCGTGACCGAGCCGCCGAGGATGACCACGAGCACCCACACGGCGATCAGCGGGAACAGGGCGAGCTGCAGCAGCAGGAGCACCACGGATCCCCAGAAGCCCGCGTGCAGGGACTCGTGCAGCGATGCCACGGCGCCGAAGCGGATCGCGATCATCGCCGTGCAGACGAGCGCCGCGGAGGCGGCGAGGCCCGCGAGCGCGAGGAGCACCGCCCGGGCGACGGAGCCGTAGGGGGCGGGGAGCAGGGAGAGGATGCGCACCTCCGGCACGCCTCCGCCGCCGCGTCGGCGCAGGGCGAGCAGCGCTCCGGCGAGGCCGCCCACCACGGAGACCAGGGCGCCGGAGACCACCGCGGAGGGCACCACCGCGTGCACGAGCGTGCTGCGGGCGATCGCGGCGAGCACGCCGAGCCCGGCGGTGTAGACGACCACGAGGGCGCCCAGGCACATGCCGCCGTCGCGCAGGGCCCGAGCCCGCAGGGCGCCGTCGGCCGAGATGGGGCGGAGGCGGCGCACGGCGCGCCGGGCCGCGAGGGCGACCACCACGAGCAGCACGATCGTAAGCCCGAAGGGCATCACGGCGATCGAGCCGGTGACCGAGCCCGCCTGCAGCAGCAGGCTGCCGCCGTGCCCCAGGACGAGCGCGTCCAGGGCCAGCAGGATCGCGCCGAGCACTCCCAGCGATCCGTGGGAGGAGGAGAGCTGGGCGATGAGCGCGGGGACCACGGTGATCGCGAGGCCCGTGCCGAGGGCGCTGAGGGCCGCGAGCGCCCCGGCGAGCACCGGGGAGTCCAGCCGCACGTCGCCGCGGTCCGCGCGGCCCCGATCCGCGCGGGCGCCGTCCTCGCGCGTCCTGCCGCCGCCTCCGCCGTTGCCTGCCACGTGCACCTCTGTCCTGGTCCGGTCCCGGTCGGGTCGTCCCGTCCTCCGCGGGCGCGCTCCACTGTGACCCGCAGAGCGCGGCAAGTCCAGCGCGCAGGGTCCGTGTCGCATAATCGTGCTGATGCCCACCTCAGACCCCGTCCCCGATCCGTCCTCCGTCTCCGCGGACCCCGCGCCCGGTGCACCGAGCGCGCATGCCGCGCCCGCCCCCGCACCCGCCCTGCGCGTGCGCACCCTGCGCCTCGAGGACGAGATCGACCTGCCCGCGCACCTGCCGCGCGACCTCACCGCCGCCTGGCTGCGCCACGGCCAGGGCATGGTGGGCGTCGGCACCGCCTGGACCTGCACCACGAGCGGGCCCGATCGCTTCGAGGAGGCCTCGGCGCGCTTCCGCGAGCTCGCCGCGGCCGCCCGCATCGACGACGAGGTCGGCACGCGCGGCAGCGGGCTCATCGCCTTCGGCAGCTTCTCCTACGCCGCGACCTCCCCGCGCCCCTCCACGCTGCTGGTGCCGCGCGCGATCCTCGGCGTGCTCGACAACGATCCGTTCCTCACCCTCGTCGACGTGCTCGACGAGCAGGAGGACGCGTCGGACGCGATGGACCGGGTGCCCGCCGCCCCGGCGGACTGGCGGGACCTGTTCCCCTCGACCCCGCGCGCCGAGCGCACGCACGTACAGATCGACCCCGACCACACGCCCGACGAGTACCAGGAGCTGGTGCGCCGGGCGCTCGGGATGATCGAGGAGGGCCGCGCGCAGAAGATCGTGCTCTCGGAGTCCTCGACCGTGCACCTCGAGCAGGCGCAGCCGGTGGCGACGCTGCTGGGACGCCTCGCCGAGTCCTACCCGACCACCTGGGTCTACCACCTGGCCGACGTCATCGGCGCGACCCCGGAGATGCTGGCCGACACCGAGCACGGGCGCCTGTTCAGCCGCGTCCTCGCCGGCAGCCGCCCTGTCGCCGAGGGTTCGGAGCTCGCCGAGCAGGACCGTCGGGCCTTCCGCAGCGACGCCAAGGAACTGGCGGAGCACGCCTTCGCGATCGACTCGGTGACCTCGCGCCTGGCGGACCTCACCACCGAGATCACGGCCTCCGCCGAGCCGTTCGTGCTGCGACTCCCCGGCCTCGAGCATCTGGCCTCGGACGTCGCGGGCGAGCTGCGCGAGGGCGTCACGAGCCTGGACGTGGCGGGCCGGCTGCACCCGTCGGCCGCCGTGAGCGGCACGCCGCGGGAGGCGGCCGACGCCGCGATCGCCGAGCTCGAGGTCCGCGACCGCGGCGGCTACGCCTCCCCCGTGGGGTGGATGGACGCCGAGGGCGACGGCCAGTGGGCGATCGCTCTGCGCATGGCCCACCTGGAGACGCCCACGCGGGTGCGCGTGCAGTCCGGCGGCGGGCTCGTCGCGGGATCCGACCCCGTGCTCGAGCACGCCGAGGCGCTCGCGAAGTCCCGGCCCGTCCTGCGCGCCATCGGCCGCCCCGAGGGCTGAGAGCCCGCGGGCCCCGCGTCGACTCCGGCCTGGTCGCTCGCCTCGGCACCGGGCCGGTCAGCCGCGTGGCCGGCCAGTCGGTCAGCCGGCCTCGGTGAGGGTCACATCCTTGGTGATCTCCTTCTGGCCCCGCACGATCGTGAGCTTGTGGGAGGAGCCGACCTCGAGGCCGCGCACCATGCCGGTCAGCGCGGCCGCGCCGTTCACGGGCACGCCGTCGACCTGGGTGATGAGATCGCCCTCCTTGAGCCCGGCGTCGGAGGCCCCCGAGCCGCGCTCGATCGAGCGCACGAGCGCCCCGCGGTAGCTCGCGCCGGAGACGTCCTGGCTGCTGTCCTGCGCGGTGACGCCCAGCAGCGCGTGCTTCGCGCTCCCGCTCTCGATGAGCTGGTCGACGATGAGGGTGACGGTGTCCGAGGGGATCGCGAATCCCAGACCGATGCTCCCGGACTGCGAGGAGGAGGACTCCCCCTCCTGCGAGAAGGTCGCGATCGAGGAGTTGATGCCGACGACCGCGCCGCTCGCGTCCACCAGCGGGCCGCCCGAGTTGCCGGGGTTGATCGCGGCATCGGTCTGCAGGGCCGACGAGTAGGTGGAGTCGGATCCGTCGACGGCCTCGCCCTGCGTGGTCACGGGACGGTGCACGGCCGAGATGATGCCCGTGGTCACCGTGTTCTCGAGACCCAGCGGGGTGCCCACGGCCATCACGTCCTCGCCGACCTGGACGTCGTCGGAGTCGCCGAAGGAGGCCGGGGTGAGGTCGTCCGGCGGGTCCTCGAGCTTGATCGCGGCGAGGTCGGTGGTCGCGTCGGTGCCGATCACCCGGGCGCTGTACGTGCGGCCATCGGTGAGGGAGACCTCGACCTTCTGGGCGCCGGAGACCACGTGGTTGTTCGTGATGATCGTGCCGTCCTCGCGGTAGATCACGCCGGTCCCCTCGGCCTGGCCCGAGGCCGTGCTCACGGAGATCGCGACCGTGCTCGGCGAGACCTTCTCCGAGACGCTCTCCCAGTTCGGGGTGTCGCCGTCCTGGGCGACGGGGCTCGCGTCGGCCGTCTTCGTGCTGCTCGAGGAGCTCGACGACGCGGCGGAGCGCGACCCCTGGCCGTCGACCTGGTCGTAGGCGATGACGCCGCCGAGGGTGAGTCCGCTGCTGAGCAGCATGCCGGCCATCACCAGGCCCGCGACGCCCACCCAGCCCGGACCGCGGCGCCGGGCCGCGGGGGCGGAGACCGGGATCGCCGGGGCAGAGCCCTGGATGGCGGGATCCGGGCCCTGCGCGGCCTGGGTGCCGGGAGGCGTCGCCGCGCCGGACGCACCGGTCGCGGCCGCACCCCAGCTCGGGGAGGCCGATGGGCTGCGCATGTCCTGGGGGCCCTGCGCGTTCTGCGGGCCCTGCGGCTCGCTCCATCCGTAGGAGGCGGAGGCCGTCGGGGACGCTGCGCCGTAGGGGTCGTCATGCTGCGACGGGGCGCCGTACGGATCGCCGCCCTGCGGCGGGGCGCCGTGCTCGTCGGCCCCGAGGCCGTCGAGGCGCTGGGTCTCGTCGACCCGCCCGAGCTGCTCGGTGGGATCGGCGGAGACCGGGTGCTCGGTGGTGTGGTCGGACGGGCGGCGGTCGGCGGACCCGTCCGGGGCCCCGGTGCCCTGGGGGACGTTCGATTCCTCGGATGACATGCCAGTCATTGCATCCCCTCGTGCCTTGAAGTCCTTGCGATCGAGCTGTGCGCTGGCTGTGTCGTGCATCCCCCGGCGGGGTCGGGATCAGGGGCCGACGACGATCATCCGGAGCCCGCCGGTCGGCCGTTCGAGGCCCCTGACCAGGGCATCGAGGGCCTGCGGGCCCTCGTAGCGCACCGCGTCGACGCCGAGCGCGCGGGCCGCGGCGGCGATGTCGGCGCCGTGCGGGGTCGTGAAGAAGCGCTCGAGGAGCCCGGGATGCGCGCGCCGGTGCTCGAGCCCGGAGAAGATGCGGCCGCCGGAGTCGTCGACCACGATCACGTCCAGCGCGGGGCGGCGCTCGAGGGGGCCGACGATCAGGCCCGTGAGGTCGTGCAGCGCCGTCACGTCGCCCACGAGCAGACGCACGCGTCCGGTGGGAGCGTGCTCGGCGGCGGTGTGCTCGTCGGGAGCGTCCTCGGCGGGAGCGTGCTCGGCGGCGAGCGCGTACCCGCCGGCGGTCGAGGCCATCCCGTCGATCCCGGCCAGGCCGCGGCCGGCCAGCACCGTCCCGCGCGCTGCCGGGGCGAGCTGCTCGAGATCCCTCACCAGGGACGAGGAGCCCAGCACGAGGGTGTCCTCCTCCCCCGTCGCCTCCCAGACGGCGAGCGCCGCGCGCTGCTGCCACGTCGGCTCGGACGCCTCCACGAGCAGTGCGCCCTCGCGTCGCCAGTCCTCGAGCCGCGCAGCGGTGTCCGCGCGGTCGTCCGCGTCCCCGAGGGCGAGGGCGGGCACCACGAGGGACGCGGTGCGGGAGGCGTCGGCCCAGGAGGGGGTCGGGTCCACGATGATCGTCTCGACGTCGGCCGCGCCCAGCAGCGCACCGACCACGGGACGCGAGAGCGTCGGGTGGCCGTAGACGATCGCCTGCGAGGGCCGCAGGGGGTGGTCGGGGTCGGCCATGACCTGCGCGAGCAGCTGCGGGTAGCCCGTGACCATGCTGGGCCCGCCGCGGGATCCGGAGCTCGGCTCGGCGAGCAGAGGCAGCCGGTGGGCCTCGGCGAAGGCGCGGGCCGCGGGACCCGCGCCGTCCCCGGCGACGACCACGGCACGCGGATCGGGCGGGAGAGCGACCGGCGTGGGCTCACGCGGCGGGATCCGACGGGTGACGACCAGGCGATCGCCATGCTCGGGCCCCGGCACCGACGCAGACTCCGGCTCCCGGTCCGACTCCGAAACCGACACCGACCCTGTCGAGGCGGGCCCGTCGACGGTCCCGGCGCCGGGCACGAGCGGGTCGCGCAGGCACAGGTTCACGTGGACGGGGCCGGGGTGGGGTCCGGTCGCGGCGGCGAAGGCCCGCGCGAGGGTGCTCACGGCGGTGCGCAGCTCGACCTCGGTCGCACCGTCCCGCGAGGGCGCCGGGAGGTCGGTCGCGAAGCGCACCGCGTCCCCGTAGATGCCGACCTGATGGGTGGCCTGGTTCGCGCCCACGTCGCGCAGCTCGATGGGGCGGTCCGCGGTGAGCACGATCAGCGGGGTGCGGGAGTGGTGGGCCTCGAGGACGGCGGCGTGCAGGTGCGCCGTGGCGGTGCCCGAGGTGGTCACGACGACGCCCGGCGATCCCGGGTCGCGCCGGGAGATGCCGAGGGCCGTGAACGCGGCGGCGCGCTCGTCGATCCGCACGTGCGCCTCGAGACGGCCCGCGATCTCGGGGTCCTCGAGCGCGTAGACGAGCGGTGCCGAGCGCGAGCCCGGGCTGATCGCGATGTGCCGCACGCCGAGCGCGACCAGGGTGCGCCAGATCGCGACGGCCTCCTCGACCGCACCGGAGCCCAGGGGCGAGGGCACGGGGATGGTCATCGGCTCCGGATCCGCCCCGAGAGGGCGGCCGGCGGGCGCGGGGTGCTCGGTCATGGTCCCAGGCTAGTGATCCGACGCCCGCGCCGATCCCTGCTCAAGCGCGTTCGCGCCGGGGGTCACAGCAGCTGTGCGCACGCCTCGAGGCGCTGCTCCCAGCGGGCGGTGAGCTCGCGCGGCGCGCAGTGGGCCTCGAGCAGCTCGGGCTCGGGCAGCGGGCGCCGCACCGGGATCATTCCCCCGTCGGCGCGCAGCGGTGCGGCGACGAGGTCGCCGGTGAGCAGGACCGCCGTCGCGAGTCCGCAGGCATGGGTGAGCTCGGGCAGGGCCGCGGCGAAGGCGAGGCCCGCGCTCAGGCCGACGCTCGACTCCAGCGCGCTCGAGACGACCACGGGGAGGTCCGCCTCGGCGGCGAGCTCGAGGCAGCGGGCCGCGCCCCCGAGGGGCTGCACCTTCATCACGAGCACGTCCGCCGCGCCCGCGCGGGCCACGCGCAGAGGGTCCTCGGCGCGCCGCACGAGCTCGTCGGCCGCGATCGGCACGTCGACCGCGCGGCGCACGGCCGCGAGGTCCTCGAGCGAGGCGACGGGCTGCTCGACGTATTCGAGGCCGCCCGCCGCGCGGTCCAGCTGCGGGATCGCGGCGATCGCCTCGTCGCGGTCCCAGCGGGCGTTCGCGTCCACGCGGATGCGGGCGTCCGGCCCCAGGGCATCGCGCACGGCCTCCAGGCGCTCGAGGTCCTCGGACAGGGTGGAGGCGACGTCCGCGACCTTGACCTTCGCGGTGCGGGCGCCGCCCACGGTCGCCAGCCGGTGCGCGAGCGCGGGCGGGACGACGGGGATCGTCGCGTTCACCTCGATGCTCTCGCGCAGGGGCGCGGGGCGCGGGGCGGTCGCGTCGGCGAGCGCGCAGCGCAGCCAGGCGGCCGATTCGGCCGGGTCGTAGTCCCAGAACGGGGAGAACTCGGCCCAGCCCTCGGGCCCCCGAAGCACCACGCCGTCGCGCACGGTGATCCCGCGGAAGCGGGTGGTCATGGGGATCGACCAGCAGCGGGCGTCCTCGATGCCCCGCTCGCGCAGCGCGGCGGGGATGCGCATGCCCCTCACGCCGCGGCCAGCACGGCGTCGATGGGACCTCGCAGGTCGGCGGGCTCGACGCTCGGGTGGAAGCGGCCGATGACGGCGCCGTCGGGCCCGACGAGGAACTTGGCGAAGTTCCACTCGATGTCCGCTCCGTCTTCGCCGGAGCGCTCCGAGCGCAGCCACTGGTAGAGCGGGTCGGCGTCCTCGCCGTTGACGTCGATCTTCGCGAGGATCGGGAAGTCGACGCCGTAGGCGGTGCGGCAGAAGGTGACGGCGTCCTCGTCGCTCCCGGGCATCTGGCCGGCAAACTGGTTGCAGGGGAAGCCGAGGATCACCAGTCCCCTCTCCCGGTACTGCTCCTGCAGCTCCTGGAGGCCGTCGAGCTGCGGGGTGAGCCCGCACTTCGAGGCGACGTTCACCACCAGGACGGTCCGGCCCGCGTACTGCGAGAGGTCGGTGGAGGCGCCCTCGGCGGTGCGGACGGTGAAGTCGTGAAGCGTGGTCATGGCGGCTCCTTGCGGGACGGGTGGGTGCGGCGACGCCGCGCCCGTCCAGGCTAGCCCCGCTGGACGGGCTCGGTCCGCCAGAGGGCCGCCTCGTCCCTCTCGCGGACGACCCGCGCGCGGAACTCCTCGCGCTGGGCGCCGTGGGCGGCATCACGCCGGATCAGCACGTACCCGATCGCGACGATCACGAACCAGACCGGCGTCGCGAGGAGACCCGCGAGGGTGTCGGACGCGCCCGTGAACGCCCAGAGCAGGAAGGCGAAGAACGCCATCACGACGAAGGACATCACGGTGCCCAGCGGCATGCGGAAGCGGCTCGCGGCGTGGTCCTGCGGGCGCCGACGGCGGTACGCCAGGTAGCTCAGCAGGATCATCGTCCACACGAACATGAAGCACAGCGAGGAGACGGTGGTGACCACGGAGAACGCGGTCGACTCCCCCAGCCCGAAGACGAGGAGCACCACCGAGGCCAGCAGCATCACGCCCGTGAGGAACAGGGCGTTCTGCGGGACGTGGCGGCGCGAGACGCGCGCGAACAGGCGCGGCGCGTCGTTCTGGGTGGCGAGGCCGAACACCATCCGGGAGGTCGAGTAGATCCCGGAGTTCGCCGAGGACATGGCCGAGGTCAGGACCACGAGGTTCACGATGGCGGCGGCCGCAGGCAGACCGGCGGTCGCGAAGACCTGGATGAACGGGGAGTCGTCGGCGCTGTACACCGTCCACGGCATCACCGACATGAGGATCACGAGGGCGCCCACGTAGAACAGCAGGATGCGGACGGGGATCGAGCGCACCGCGCGCGGCAGGTTCTTCTCCGGGTCGCGGGTCTCGGCGGCCGTGGTGCCCACCAGCTCGATGCCGACGAAGGCGAAGGTGGCGATCTGGAAGGCGGCGACGAAGCCGGTGAAGCCGCGCGGGAAGAAGCCGCCGTCGGCCCACAGGTGGGTGAAGCTCGAGGGGCCGGCCGAGGTCTCGAAGCCCGTGAGCACGAGCACGAGTCCCAGGACGATGAGGGCGAGGATCGCGACGATCTTGACCATGGCGAACCAGAACTCGGCCTCGCCGAAGGCGCGGACCGTCGGCAGATTCAGGCCGATGAGCAGGGCGATCACCACGATCGCGAGGACGGGCGTGGCCCAGCTCGGGAGCATGGGGACCAGGTCGCGCAGATAGACCGAGGCGATCACGATGACGTCGGCCACCGCGGTCACGACCCAGCAGAACCAGTAGGTCCAGCCCGTGAAGAACGCCGCCCAGGGGCCGAGCAGGTCACCGGTGAAATCGGCGAAGTTCCGGTACTCGCGGCGCGAGAGCAGGATCTCGCCCATCGCGCGCATCACGAAGTAGAGCATGAAGCCGATGACCACGTAGACGAGCAGCACGGAGGGGCCTGCCACCGAGATGGTCTTGCCCGAGCCCATGAAGAGGCCCGTGCCGATGGCGCCGCCGATCGCGATCAGCTGGATATGGCGGTTGCCGAGGGAGCGCTCGAGGCGGGGGGCGTCGGGGGCGCCCGGGTCCGCCGAGCCGGTCGACGTCGTCGTCGTGGGGGTCGTGGAGTCATTCACCCGCGGGACCTTACCCATCGGCGGGCGGATCCGTGCGGCGACGCGCGGACGGGATGGCCCGGCCGACGGGTCGCTCGGCAGCGGGGGCGTCGTAGCCTGCTCGCATGGCCCATCACCCCACGTCGTCCGCCGTCGAGCGCCCGCTCCCCGCACCGTCGGGCCCGCGCCTCCGCCCGGTGCGAGCGGACGACGCCGACGCGATCCTCGAGGCCTTCACGTCCTCCCCCGACATGTCCCGCCAGGGCGACGTGCACGACGCCGCGTCGGCCGAGGAGTACTGCACCTGGCTGCGCGGGGCGGACCGGCACGCCTTCGCGATCGTGGACGACGAGCCGGATGCCGTGCAGGGCGCGCACGGCCGCATGGTCGGCCTGGTCGCCGTGAGCGTCGACGAGGGCAATCGCAACGGCTGGTTCTTCTACTGGCTGCATCCCGCGCATCGCGGCCGCGGCCTCGCCTCGCGGGCGGCGGCCGCACTCGCCGAGCGCGCGCTGCGGCCCGTCGACCGGGGCGGCTGGGGGCTCGAGCGCCTCGAGCTCGGACACCGCATCGACAATCCCGCCTCAGGCTCCGTCGCCCGCGCCGCCGGCTTCCTGCACGAGGGCACGGAGCGCGAGAAGTTCCTCATCGGCGGCGAGCGCGTGGACGTCCTCGCCTACGGCCGGCTCGTGACCGATCCCGCCCCGACCACCCCGCATCTGCCCTGGGCCGACCACGCCTGAGAACCCCGTCCGATCCTCGTCGCTCCCCGTCGGCCGGATCACTCGTGAGCGGGCCGAGCCCCGCGCGCGCCGGGGATACCCTGGCGAGCATGCCCCGCTTCGAGCTGCCCCGCGACGTCTCCGACGCCTTCGATCCCGAGCGCTGGCGGGACATCGGCCCTGATGAGCTGGACGGTCCCGCACTCACGGACGTGACCTACCACCGCGCCGTGGACCGCTCCGACCCCGAGGCGCCGAAGGACCTGCCGTGCGTGCGGATCGCCTTCGACCGGCCCGAGGTGCGCAACGCCTTCCGGCCGCACACGGTCGACGAGCTCTACCGGGCGCTCGACCATGCGCGGCTGGACACCGGGGTCGGCGTCATCCTCCTCACCGGGAACGGTCCCTCCCCCAAGGACGGCGGCTTCGCGTTCTGCTCGGGCGGGGACCAGCGCATCCGCGGGCGCTCCGGGTACCAGTACGCGGGCGGCGAGACCGCCGAAACCGTCACCCCCGGGCAGGGAGGCCGCCTGCACATCCTCGAGGTCCAGCGCCTGATCCGCACCATGGGCAAGGTCGTGATCGCCGTGGTCAACGGCTGGGCCGCCGGCGGCGGGCATTCCCTGCACGTGGTCGCCGACCTCTCGATCGCCTCACGGGAGCATGCGCGCTTCATGCAGACCGACGCGAACGTGGGCTCCTTCGACGGCGGCTACGGCTCCGCGTACCTCGCCAAGCAGGTGGGCCAGAAGCGGGCCCGCGAGATCTTCTTCCTCGCCGAGGAGTACTCGGCCCAGGACGCCTACGACTGGGGCGCGGTGAACCGGGTCGTCGACCACGCCGATCTCGAGGACGCGGCGCTCGCGATGGCCGCGACGATCGCCACGAAGTCCCCGCAGGCGGTGCGCATGCTCAAGTTCGCCTTCAACCTGGCCGACGACGGCCTCATCGGCCAGCAGGTCTTCGCGGGCGAGGCGACGCGCCTGGCGTACATGACGGACGAGGCGGTCGAGGGCCGCGACGCCTTCCTCGAGCACCGCGCCCCCGACTGGTCGTCCTTCCCCCACCCGCAGGGCTGAGCACCGTGGTCGAGCACCCTCCGGCAACGTCCGCTCCCTGGATCCGTCCCGCCGCCTTCGACGGCTCCGCGGCCTCGCTGGCCGAGCACGTCCGCGCGATCGGCGAGGTCATGGCAGGTCGCGGGCGGCTGTGGCTGGGCCCGTTCGACCCGCCGCCGGCGATGCCCGCCGGTTTCGAGGACACCGTGCTGGTGGTCCCGACCTCCGGCTCGACGGGCCGCGCGAAGGCCGTCGCCCATCCCCTGCGCTCGCTGCGCGCCTCGCAGGATGCGACCGCGCGGCTCTTCGCGGACGGCGACGGCGCCCGGGACACGGATGCCGACCGCACCGCGCACGCGGGCCACGGGCACTGGCTGCCGCTGCTGCCGCCCACCCACATCGCCGGCATCCAGGTCATCGCCCGTGCCCACCGCACGGCCCAGGTGCTGGGACTCGAGCGCGTCCCGCTCCCGGATCCCCTGCCGGATCTCTCGGCCCACTTCGACGCCGCCCGTTTCGTCGCCCTCGCCGAGCAGGCCCTCGCGGAGGCCGCGGAGGCGAGCCTCCCCGCCTTCACCTCGCTCGTGCCCACCCAGCTCACCCGGCTGCTCGGTGAGGCGTCGGGGGACGGCGCCAGAGCCCGGACCCTGCTCTCGCGCTTCTCCGCGGTGCTCGTGGGCGGTGCGGCCACGCCGCCCGACCTGCTGGCGCGCGCGAAGGGGGCGCGCATCGCCGTGCGCACCACGTACGGGTCCTCCGAGACCGCGGGCGGCTGCGTCTACGACGGCGTGCCGCTCCCCGGCGTGCAGCTCGAGCTCGTGGAGACGGTGGACGGCGCGGAACGGGACACAAAGGAGGGCGTTGAGGAGGGCCGCCTGCGGCTGCGCTCCCCCACCCTCGCCCACGGCTACGTGCTCGCGGACGGCACCGCGGCGACCGAGGACTTCCCCGTCGTCGGCCCCGACGGCGAGCGCGCCTTCGTCACCAGCGACCTCGCCCGGATCGACGACGGGCGACTGCGGATCCTGGGCCGCGCGGACGACGTCATCACCACCGGCGGCCTCAAGGTCGTCCCGCAGGACGTGGAGCGCGCGATCGACCGCTCCCTCATGCTGCGCGGGCTCCTCGCCGAGTGGGTCGTCGTGGGCGTGCCGGACCCCGAGTGGGGTCGGCGCGTCGAAGCGCTCGTCGTCCCCGCCGACGATGCCCCGACCGAGGCGGAGGACCTGCCCGCCCTCGTGCGCTCGGCGCTGCGCACCACGGGGGTCCCCTCCCATGCCGTGCCGCGGCACGTGCATGTCGTCGAGGCGCTGCCGCGCCTCGGGATCGGGAAGATCGACCGGGCCGCGGCGGCCCGCATCGCCTCGGCGCACGGCTGAGACCGCCCGGCGGCCCGGGGTCCAGCGGGTGGTCGCGTGAACGCATCGGCGCATGGGCACGTGGGCGCGACCCACGCCACCCCGGGGCGCATGCCGGGCGCGGCCTCATCGGACGTATCCTTGATGGGGCCGTGAACTGCGGTCCTGCCACCGCAGACCACGCCTCGAGGAGCATCATGGCCACGTTCTCCCAGTGGGTCGAGGCCGCTCGCCCCCGCACCTTTCCCGCCGCGATCTCCCCGGTCGCCGCCGGCACCGGGGCGGCGCTCTGGGACGCCGGATTCGACGCCGCCGTGGTCATCCCGCGGGCCCTGCTCGCCCTCGGCGTGGCCCTCTGCCTGCAGATCGGCGTGAACTACGCCAACGACTACTCGGACGGCGTGCGGGGCACGGACGACGACCGCGTGGGTCCGTTCCGGCTCACCGGCTCGCGATCAGCGGCCCCCGGCACCGTGAAGCGCGCGGCGTTCCTCGCGCTCGGGCTCGGGGGTCTGCTCGGACTCGTCCTCATCGCGATCGCCGGCATCTGGTGGACCGTGATCGTGGGAGCCGCCGCCATCGCCGCGGCCTGGTTCTACACCGGCGGGAAGCGACCCTACGGCTACCTGGGTCTGGGCGAGCTGTTCGTGTTCATCTTCTTCGGGCTGGTCGCCGTGGGCGGCACCGCCTACGCGATCACGCTCCGCGTGAGCTGGGTGGCGATCCTCGCCGCCTGCGCGATCGGCCTGCTGGCCGTGGTCATCATGCTCACCAACAACCTGCGGGACCTGCCCACCGACGCCGTCGCCGGCAAGCACACCCTCGCGGTGCGGCTCGGCGACCGGGGCACGCGCATGCTGCTGACGGCATGCCTCGTCGTCCCGTTCGTGCTGATGGTGCCGGTCATGGTGATCCACCCGCCGGTGCTCGTGGTGCTGCTCGCCGCCGTCCTCGCGGTCGGCCCGCTGCGCACGGTGCTCGCCGGAACCCAGGGGCGCGCTCTGATCCCGGTGCTGGCCCGGGCCGGCCGGCTCGAGCTCGTCTTCGCGCTGCTGCTCCTCGTGGGCCTCGCGGTCTGACCCGTCACCGGGCCGCCCCCGGAGCGTCCCCGCTCAGCGCTCAGCGCTCGTCGTCATCCTCGTCGAGCAGCGCGTCCTCCTCGTCGGCGTCCTCGTCGCGGACGGGGCCGCGGCGCTCGCGGCGGCGCTCGTCCGCCGACTGCAGCCTCCCCGCGAGCCGCTCGCGCGGGGCGCGCAGGAAGAGCACCGAGACCAGGAACGCGATCAGCACGGCGATGATCCCGGCGAGGTAGAACCCCACGCCGATCTGCACCATCAGCCACCAGGCCGCGGCCAGCACCACCAGCCGGATCACCGTATAGAGCAGGACGTCTCGCATGGGTGCCAGGGTAATGCGCCCGCCTGGACGGACCGTGCGGGCCGAGGCGCGGAACACAGGGCGCGTCAGGATTCCGTGCCGGGACCTCGCACCGAACCTCCAGAGACCGGTGGGAGGATCCGGCGCATGAGTGCTGAGCGAGCGTCCGACGCCGTCCCCTCGTTCTCCGGGCACGGGATCGACCCCCGGGCGCTGGACTTCCTGCGCCGCCTGGCCGGGCCCGACGCCGAGCATGCGGACGCCGAGACCATGCTGCGCCGCATGCAGCAGCGCATGCGGGGCTTCCTCATGGAGTACAAGTTCGGCCTCGACGAGATCTCCACGAAGGTCGGCATCCTGCGCGAGCAGTTCGACGCCCAGCACGACCACTCCCCGATCGAGCACGTGAAGACCCGTCTGAAGTCCGCCGAGTCGCTCACCCAGAAGATCGTCGCCCGCGGCGTCCCGGCTGACCTCGACGCGATCCGCGCCCAGATCTTCGACATCGCCGGCCTGCGGATCACCTGCCCGTACGTGGCCGACGTGTACCTCGTGAGCGACGCGATCCGCCGCCAGGAGGACCTCGAGGTCCTGCAGGTCAAGGACTACATCGCCGACCCCAAGCCCAACGGCTACCGCTCCCTGCACCTGATCGTCCAGGTGCCTGTGTTCCTCGCCGACCGCACCGTCGAGATCCCCGTGGAGATCCAGCTGCGCACCATCGCGATGGACTTCTGGGCGAGCACCGAGCACTCCCTGCGCTACAAGTTCGACGGCGACGTCCCCGAGGTGCACTCCCGGCGCATGTCGCAGATCGCCGAGACCACACGGGAGCTCGACGAGCAGATGGCGGAGCTGAGGCGGGTCCTGGCGTCCTGAGTCCCAGAAGGGCGCCCGGCCCGCCGGCCCGCGAGGTTCCGTAGACTCGGGGGATGTTGAAGGGTGTCCTCGCCATCGCCTCGATCGGGCTGACGATCTTCGCTCTCGCCGACTGCATCCAGTGCGAGAACGCGCAGCTGCGTGGTCTGCCGAAGTGGGCCTGGATCGTGCTCATCGTGCTGCTGCCCTGGGTGGGGCCGCTCACCTGGCTGCTGGTCGGTAAGGACCGCGAGAGCGGCGCCCCGAGCGCCTTCGATCCGCTGCGCGGAGGCCCCTCCCGGGACGGAGAGGACGGACCCGCGGGATCGGCGGGGTCGTGGGGCTCCCGAAGCGGTCGGGGTGCGCGCGGGTCCCGGCCCCTGGCACCCGACGAGGACCCCGAGTTCCTGCGCAAGCTCGACGAGGACATCCGGCGCGAGCGCCGAGAGCGCGAGCGCCGCGGCGGGAGCGACGGCGGTGACGGCACCGGGAGCGGCGGCGAGGACGACGACCGGGGGCGCGGCGACGGCACCGGTCCGGCCACCCCGACCACGGACGACGGGCGCGGCTGACCCCGAAGGGGCCGGACAGCCGCCCGCGCGGCACGCAGACATGAGGCCGGCGCACCGGGAATCAGGGTTCTCGGTGCGCCGGCCTCCTCGTCTGCGCCGGGGCGGCGGGATCGCGGCGTCGGAATCGCGGCGTCGCGGTCCCGCCGGCGGCTCAGCCGAGTCCGGAGTAGGAGTGCAGGCCGTTGATCACGAGGTTCACGACCGTGTAGTTGATGATGACGCAGGCGAAGCCGGCGAGGGCGAACCAGGCCGCCTTGTTGCCGCGGAAGCCGCGGGTGGCGCGGGCGTGCAGGTAGCAGGCGTAGACCACCCAGATCACGAAGGTCCACACCTCCTTGGGGTCCCAGTTCCAGTAGCGGCCCCAGGCCTCGTTGGCCCAGACCGCACCGAAGATCAGGGTGAAGGTCCAGCACACGAAGGCGAGGGAGTGCAGGCGGAAGCAGAGCGCCTCGAGGGCCTCCGGGCCGGGGATGCGCTCGGTGAGCGCCGAGACCGGGCCCCAGAAGCGCCCCAGCGGGCGGTCGGCCGCCTCGCGGGCGGCGCGCACCTTCTGGGTGCGGGTCGAGAGCAGCTGGAGGGCGGCGACGATCGCGCCGAGGCCCGAGAGCGCGGTCGCGATGATGGCGACGCCGATGTGCACGATCAGCCAGTGGGAGTTCTGCAGGCTCGGGGTGAGGTCGGAGGCGGGCAGGATCCAGGCCGTCTGGGCGATCAGCATGAGCACGAGCACCGGGAGCATCACGAGGGTGCCGAGCAGACGCAGGTCCTTCCGGCGGATCGAGATGATCACGAACAGCGCGACGATCAGCGCGCTCGAGGTCATCGAGAACTCGTACATGTTGCCCCACGGCACGCGCCAGGTCGCCACGCCGCGCAGCACCATCGCGGTGATGTGCAGGACGGCGCCGATCGAGGCCATGACGTATCCGAAGCCGCGCGCGCCCAGCGCGTTGCCCGAGGTCGCGGCACCGGTGGAGCCCCGTGAGGCGGAGGCCTTCCCGGTCGTGGCCGTCCGGGTGGGAGTCGTCCCGGCGTCGGTCGACCCACCGGGTCCCCCGCCGGCTGCCGCGGCCGTCCCGGCGCTCGCGCCGACGGTCGCGAGCTCGGCGCGGGCGCCCTCGCTCTCGCGCTTCTGCTTCTCGAGCTTCTCGTCGCTGCGCCGCTGGGTGACGCCCGAGAGGTCCGCGCCGAAGCCGATGAGGGCCAGGACGTACAGGACGATCGTGACGATGATCAGGAGGTTCGAGAGCTCCGCGAGCTGCTGGTCGATCACTGGAGGGGTCCTTCGTGCGAGGGCTTGGACTGCGAGGAATCGGTCTCCGGGGTCTCGGGCGCGGGCCTCGGGGAATCAGAGGACGGGGGATCAGCGGACGTGTCATCGGATGGCGACGGATCCGCCGCCGAGGAGGCGGAGTCCGCGAGGCGCTCGGCGAGCGCGCGCACGTCCTCCACGAGTCGATCATCGTCGCTGCGGGCCAGTCCCGCCACCTCCAGGACCACCCCGTGGGCCGACGGCACCGCCCGCACCCACACGCGGCGGCGCGGCACGAACAGCGAGAGCACCAGGCCCAGCACCGCGCTCAGCGCCATGACCAGCGTGAACACCTGGAACGGGTCGCGCTTGATGTCGAAGGCGGCATAGCGCTTGACGCCGTCGAAGGAGATCGAGGAGCCGTCGGCGAGCGTCTGCGACTCCCCCGGGGTGAGGCTCACCAGGGACTGGTTGCCGTCCGAGTCGGCCACCGGCGTGAGACTGCTGACGTCGACCTGGTAGGCGTTCTTCGGGACACCGTCGTCCAGGCCCAGGTCGCCGTTGTAGACGGTGAGGGCGAGCTGCGGGTTCACCAGGCCCGGGAACTCGGAGTGCGGGCCCTTCTCGTCGATGACGCCCGTGGGCAGGAAGAAGCCGACGACGGCCATCTGCTTGGGCTGGGCGTCGGGCGCCTTGATGACCAGCTGCGAGGTGTACCCGGTGTCGCCCGAGGGGATGGTGATGATCGGCCCCTCGGCGACGACGTTCCCGTCGGGGTCCTTCACGGTGACCTCGGGCGCGTAGCCGTTGCCCAGGAGGTACATCGTGGTGCCCTGGACGTGCAGCGGCTGGTTCACGCGCAGCGTCTTGGAGTACTCGCCGCTCTTGTCCGGGTCGTCGACCGTGACGTCGGCCTCGAACTTCTTGGGCTGTCCGAAGCGGTGCTCATTGGAGCTGGTGTCGTACTCGGCGCGGAAGTCGTCGAGGGTGAAGCGGAACGACGGCAGCTTCGAGGAGTCGTACCAGGCGCCCTGCTCGAAGGAGTCGTACTCGGCCAGGGAGTTCGAGAACCCCTCCCCCTCGACCACGGTGATCTGGCCGCGGTACTGGAAGAGCCCGCCGGCGGCCACGCCGACGAGCACGCCCAGCAGGGCCACATGGAAGAGAAGGTTGCCGGTCTCGCGCAGGTATCCGCGCTCGGAGGTCACCGAGCGCGCCCCGCCCTTCTCCTTGAGCACGTCGGTGCGGTAGCGGGAGCGCTTGAGGGTCTTCGCCGCGCGGGTGGTGACGGCCTCGACGTCGGCCCCGGGGAGCTCGACGCGCGTGAACCCGGCGAAGCGGCGCAGGCGCGAGGGCGTGCGCGGGGGGCGCGAGCGGATCTGGCGCAGGTGCACGCCCAGGCGCGGGATCACGCAGCCCACGAGGGAGACGAACAGCAGCAGGTAGATCGCCGAGAACCACACCGAGGAGAACACGTCGAAGAAGCCCAGGGTGTCCAGGAACTTCGCCCACGAGCCGTGCTCGGAGATGTACTGCTCCGTCTTCGAGGCGTCCACGTTGCGCTGCGGGTACAGGGAACCCGGCACGGCGGCGATCGCGAGCAGCAGGAGCAGGAAGAGGGCGGTCTGCATGCTCGTGAGCTGGCGCCACAGGAACAGCAGCGTCCCGCGCACGCCGAGCTTGGGCAGCGAGGCCCCGGCCTTGCCCGATTTTCCGGCCTGGCGCAGATCGCGGGCCTCGGGCGCGACCCGGCGGTCACGGGTGCTCGCCGTGCCCATCTGGTCCTTCTGCTCGTCGCGTGCCCGACCGGCCCGCTCGGAGCGCGGGGGCTTCGCGTCCTCGCCCTTCGCCTCCCGGCTCTGCGCCCGGCGCTGCGCCTTGCGCGCCCTGCGGTCCTCCTGGGTCATCACACCACCGTCTCGTATCCGCCGATGAGGGTCTGCAGCTGCGCCATCCACTGCGTCCAGGTCCCCGTCAGCAGCAGCACGCCGATCGCGATCAGCAGGGCGCCGCTGACCACGGAGATGGTCCGACGGTGGCGGGCGAGGGCGCGGCTCGCGCCGAGCGCGCGCTGGAAGAGCAGCGCGAACAGCACGAAGGGAATGCCGAGACCCAGGGAATAGGCGAGAGCGAGCAGGGCCCCGCGCAGCGGGGACGCTCCGTCCAGGGAGAGGGCGACCACGGCCGCGTAGGTCGGGCCGATGCAGGGGGTCCACGAGAACCCGAAGACGATCCCCATGAGCGGGGCCCCGAGGAGACCCGCGTCGGGCCGACTGTGCAGGCGCTTCTCCCCCGACAGCGAGGGGAACAGGCCCAGGAACAGCAGACCCATGGCGATCACGAGGATGCCGGAGATCCGGTTGACCCACACGACGTGGGACTGCAGGACGTGCCCGAGCGCCCCGACGAACCCGCCGAGCACCACGAACACGGCGGCGAAGCCGAGCACGAACAGCACCGCTCCGAGCGCCATCCGGGAGGAGCCGCCGCGGGAGCGTGCCCTGCCGCGCCCGCCGCCGGACGCGCCGCGGCCGGTGCCGTCGGCCCCCTGGCCCGCGAGGCCCGAGACGTACCCGAGGTAGCCGGGGACCACGGGCAGCACGCACGGGGAGACGAAGGCGACGATCCCGGCGGCCGCGGCCACCGCGAGCGCCACCCAGAGGGAGCCCGAGAGGATCGTCGTGGAGAAGACCTGTCCGATGTCCATCGCGCTCATTCGTCCACGACGGTGTCGATCATCGACCGCAGGATCGAGGGATCCGCGGCGCCGGAGATGCGCGCCGCGACCCTGCCCTTCGCATCGAGCACGAGCGTCGAGGGGACGGCGTTGGGCGAGACCTGGCCGCGCAGCGCGTAGAGGATCTTGGAGTCCAGGTCCGGCAGCGACGGGTAGGGGATCTTGTACTTCTTCTGGAAGGCGACGGCCGGGCCCTTCTCGTCGCGCACGTTGATGCCGACGAACTCCACGCCCTTGGCGGCGTAGTCGCCGGCGATCTCGACGAGGTCCGGCGCCTCCTTGCGGCACGGGGCGCACGAGGCGTACCAGATGTTCAGGACGAGCACGGAGCCGAGGTCGTCGGCGCTCGCGAAGGCCTTGCCCTCGTAGGTGGTGCCGCTGAAGTCGACGGGATCGGTGCGATCCTCGGGGTCGATCTCGGTGGTCACGCCGTCGCCGGAGACGAAGCCGTTCTCGCCGTCGCCGCCGCTGTCGCCGTAGCGCGAGGAGGTGTCCGAGCCGCAGGCCGCGAGCAGGAGGGCGCCGGCGCCGAGCCCGGCCGCGCCGAACAGGGCGCGCCGGCCGACGGGGCGGGCGCTGGGGAGGTCGTTCATGCGAGCTTGCCCCCGGTCGCGTCGACCGAGCCCATGTAGAGCTCGGCGGCCGGCTCGGCGTAGTCGATGCCGGCGAGATGCGGGCCGACGAACCGCAGGCTCGTCACCGAGCACAGACGGCACTGCCGGCGCCGCGGGTCGTGGAAGAGCGGCTTGCCCTCTGCCGAGAGCCGGGTGACCCAGATCGGCAGCTGGTGCAGCACGAGGACGGCCTCGTGGCCCTCGACCTCGGCGCGGGCCGACTGCACAGCGCTGATCACGCGCGCGGCCTGGTCCCGATAGGGCTCGCCCCAGGACGGGCGGAAGGGGTTGGCGAACCAGCGCCAGTTGCGCGGATCGGAGAAGCGGGCCTCGCCGTGGCCCATGCGCTGGCCCTCGAAGTGGTTGCCGGACTCGATGAGCCGCACGTCCTGTGCGACGGGGAGGCCGTGCACGGCGGCGATCGGCGCGGCAGTCTGCTGGGCCCGCAGCAGCGGCGAGGCCCAGACGGCGCGCACGTCGCGCGGGGCGAGGTGATCAGCGGCGAGCTGCGCCATCTTCTGGCCGCGCTCGGACAGGCGGTACCCCGGCAGCCTCCCGTAGAGGATCTTCTCGGGGTTGTGCACCTCTCCGTGACGGACCAGGTGGATGACGGTCGTGCTCATGGGCGCGGGGACCTCCGCGGGAACCGAGGGTGTGGGCCGGATCGACACTCGGGGCGGCCGACGATGCGCAGAACGGGGCCGTGCCCGCGACGAGTGGCGAACCGCCTCAAGGTACCAATCAATCCTTGACGTCGGATGGGACGGTGCCCAGGGTCACGGGGGCGCCCTCGGGGATGGTGCGGGCCATGATCCGGCCCAGTTCCAGCAGGTCCTCGGTGCCCACGGCATCCAGCAGCCGCTCCCGCACGGAGGCCACGTGCACGGGCGCCGCCTGGCGCAGCAGCTCGGCGCCGGCCTCGGTGAGCACCGCCTCGCGACCCCGGCCGTCACCCGAGCAGCGGACGCGCTCGAGGATGCCGCGCTTCTCGAGGCGGGCGACGGTGTGGGTCAGGCGCGAGCGAGAGTGCACGACCTGATCGGCCAGCCCCGACATCCGGATCCGGCCCTCGGGCGCCTCGGAGAGCCGCACGAGGATCTCGTACTCGTCGAGGGAGAGATCGAAGCGCGGATCCTGCTCGAGCGCCGTCGAGATGTTCTCCATCAGCAGGTTCACGCCGTAGAGGAACGTGCGCCAGGCCTGCTGCTCGTCGTGGCTCAGCCACTCCACCTCGCCGCCCGCGCCCTCCGTGCCCTCGCGATCAGCGCTCGTGCCGTCGGCGACGGGTACGCCGCTCGCGGGCGACGCTCCGCCCGTACCGCGGCCGTTCACCGACTCGCCGTCCGCACCGCGCGGTTCCCGCGTATCCTCGGTGGTCGACATCACATGCTCCTTCCGGACCCCTGGGGCCTTGCGCCCGACGTCCATCATAGTTTACCTTTCAAGCACAGAGTTCGTGCAACATTCAAGGAAAGAAGGACGGCACACGATGACTGCTCTCCCCGATGGCATCTCCCAGGGCACCTGGACGCTGGACGCCTCCCACACCAACGCCGGCTTCACCATCCGCCACGCGGGCATCTCCAAGGTGCGCGGCCACTTCGCGGACGTCACGGGCTCCTTCGTCGCGGGCGCCGACCTCGAGTCCAGCCGCTTCGAGGCCTCCCTGAAGACCGCGTCGATCTCGACCGGCAACCCGGACCGCGACAACCACCTGCGCTCCGGTGACTTCTTCGACGCCGAGACGAACCCGGAGATCACCTTCTCCTCGACGTCCGTCTCCGACGACGAGATCGTGGGCGATCTGACCATCAGCGGCGTCACCAAGTCCATCACCCTCGACTACGACTACGAGGGCGCTGCGACCGACCCCTTCGGCCAGTACCGCGCGGGCTTCACCGCCTCCACCAAGATCTCCCGCAAGGACTTCGGGCTCACCTGGAACGCCGCCCTCGAGGCCGGCGGCGTGCTCGTGGCCGACGAGGTCAAGATCACCATCGAGGCCGAGTTCACCGCTCCCGCCGCTGCGTGATCCCGTGCGCGCGGAGCCATCCTGACCGGATGATCGCGTGATCGACCGATCGCGTGATCGGCTCGCCGGGCCTCCGCCCACAGCCGCTGAAGGGCCGTCCACCACCGGGTGGGCGGCCCTTCATGGTGCGCGGGGCCGACGCAGGGCGGGACGCTCTACGCTGGACGGGTGATGACCCTCCCCGCTGACCTTCCCCGCCCGCCGCGCACCACGGATCCGGATGCGCGCGTGCTGTACCTCACCCGCCCCGGCTGCCATCTGTGCGACGAGGCGCTGCCCGTCGTCCGCGCCGAGGCCGACCGCGCGGGGACGGTCGTGGAGGTGCGCGACATCGACGAGGACCCCGCTCTGCAGCGCGACTGGAACGAGCACGTGCCGGTGATCGTGGTCGACGGCGCCGTGCGGGCACGCTACCGCGTCGACGCGTCGTCCCTGCGCTCGGCCCTCAGCCGTCGGCCCTGGTGGAAGAGGATCCTGGGCCGCTGAGCCCGATGGGCCGAGAGGCCCCTCGAACCGGGCGGGCCGAGAGACCCCGCATCGCAACGCTCGAGGACCCCGCCGGAGATCCGGCGGGGTCCTCGTGCAGTGATCACCGCGCGGGCCGCAGGGCCCGCATGCGGTCGCGCCCTGGGGGCGCGCAGATCACTTCTTGTTGCGGCGCTGGTGGCGCGTGCGACGAAGCAGCTTGCGGTGCTTCTTCTTCGACATGCGCTTGCGACGCTTCTTGATCACGGAACCCATGGGGACCCCTGTTCTGCAGGCGGATGCCTGCGGTCTCGGACGGAGAGCGGACTGCACGCGGCCCGGCCCACAGGCGGTGCTCCCCGCTCCCGGGGGCGGGATGCGGCGCCCACGCATGAGCACCACGAGTCCAGGGCCCGTGCCACAGTCGACGCCCCACTCTACACGCGCCGAGGGGGTGAGTCCCCGCTCGCCTCTGCGAGATCCGTCGCAGATCTGCGGGCCGCGTCCAGTCTGTCCTGCACGGGGCCGACGACGAGATCGGCCGCGACCTCGTGCACGCGGGCGCGCAGCAGCCGTCGGGCACGAGCCGCGTGGAGGCGCGAGACGAGGGCGGCGAGCGCCCCGCCGAGCACGGCCAGCAGGATCCCCGCTCCCACGCCCAGCACGACGAGCGCCGTGGGCAGGGGGATCGGCACCCACAGCTCGCGGATCATCGGCATCGGCGGCGCCGGCACCTGGAAGAACGCGAGGACCGCGTTGAGCACGAGCCAGCCCAGACCCACCACCCAGGCCACCATCGCGAGCCACTGCAGCACGTCGAGGACGGACCACCACCAGCCACGGGTGCGGCGCGAGAGGTCCGCGCCGACGACGGCCTGGTCAAGAGCGTCCGGGAGCTCGTCCTCGCGCGAGCGGGCGGAGCGGCGCACCGCCGCGCGCCACGGGTCGGAACCCTCGCGGCTGACGGTGTCGGCGAATCCGCGCAGGCCCTCGGAGGCGCGGGCCGAGGTCGCCGCGTCGGGCACGGGCAGCGAGGACCGCGCCTCTGCGCCCCGTCCGCCGCGTGATGCGTCGGCCCCGAGGTGGAGGCGACCCAGCGGGTCCGGGCGCACGCGTCGGAGCCAGCGCACGACGGGCCAGCCGCTGCGCGCGTCGGCGCGATGCCGGTAGGCCTTCCCCACGGCCTCGGCCACAGGCTCGATGCGAGCGGCGGCCCCGAGGGCGTCCTCGAGCGAGCGCTCGGCGGCCGGCGGCACCCGGTCCGGCAGACCCGAGGGATCCGCGGCCTCGCGCAGCCCCGTGGCGGCTTCCCGCAGGTCGGCGCGCCGACGCATGGCGATCGCCTCACGGGCCTGGGCGACGGCCGCGAAGCGGGAGCGGATCTCCGCGAGGCCTGCGCCGGTCTGCGCAGAGACCGCGAGGACGGGCGCGTGCTCGAGGCCGTCCCGTCGCACGATCTGCTCGAGGGAGGCGCGCACGCTCTCGCGCTCGTCCTCGCGCACGGTGTCGATCTGGTTGAGCAGCACGAGCGTGACCGCGTCGTGGCCGGCGAAGGGCTCGACGAAGTCGCGGTGCAGCACCCGGTCGGCGTACTTCTGCGGGTCCGTGACCCACACGAGCACGTCGACCATGCCGGTCATGCGCTCGGCGATGTCGCGGTGGGCCTCCTGGACGGAGTCGAGGTCGGGCAGGTCCAGCAGCACCATGCCCGCGGCGGGTCCCGCTCCGGAGGCACTGCCGGCACGGCCGGCTCGGGCGGCGCGCCCGGCGCCGTCCGCGGCCGCCCGCGCGAGCGCTTCGTGCAGCGGACCGCCCTGCACCTCGTGGCGATCGGCGACCTCGAGCCAGTCCAGGAGGGCGTCCGCCCCGGCGGGGTCGAGCACCGCGGCGTGCGGGTCGCGCGTCGTCGGCCGACGCACCGCCGCCGGCGAGATCTCCTCCCCCACCAGGGTGTTCATGAGCGAGGACTTGCCGGATCCGGTCGCGCCGAAGAAGCCGATCACGGTGTGCTCGGCCGAGAGCGCGGTGCGCGCATCGAGCCGCTCGAGCATCTCCCCGGCCGCATCGAGGGCGTCCGCCGGGGCGATGCCCTCGAGGTCCTCGCGGGCCCGCACGAGGGCGTCCCGGCGCTCGGCCACGGTCGCGAGGGCCTCCGCGGAGCCGGCGCGGGCGCCGCGCGAGGTGCGGGAGGTGCGAGAGGTGCGCGGACTCATGCGATGTCCTCCCCGGTCGTGGATTCCTGCGCCGCCCGGCCGCCCGTCGACTGCTCGGCCTGCGTCCGGATGTCGGCGGCGAGCGCTGCCGCCCCGCGCGCGTCGGCCCGCAGGGCTGCGGGCTCCGTGCCCTCGGGCACGGCGTCCAGGCGCACACGGAAGGGCTCGGCGCGCTCGGCGACGAGTCCCTCGAGCCGCGCGACCAGGCTCTCGCGGGCCACGCGGGCCAGTCTCCGCACGGCGTCCTCGCCGAAGATCGTCTCGAGCAGCTTCTGGCCGACGATCGCGGTCGCGGCGCCCGTGCCGACCTCCAGGCCGGTGGGGATGAAGGCTGTGGAGGCGAAGACGACGACCATGAGCGCGACGCCCACGGCGTTCACGCCGAGGGACAGGATGCGGGCCTTCGTGCGACGGTCGGCGCCCTCGCTGCGCACGAGCTCGAGCACGTCCCCCTGCCAGTCGCGCACGGCCCGGGCGACCTGCTGCTCGTAGCCGGGCTCCATGCGGGAGAGGTCGGCGCCCTCCACGAGGGGGCGTCCGGCGGTGTGCGAGCGCCATGCCTGCTCGACGTGCTCGGCGCCGCGCGCGGTCTCGTCGACCACCACGTGCACGAGCCCCGTCTCGAGGGCGTCCTGGGCCGCGACGGCGGGCCTGCCCTCGCCGCGCAGCGCCCGTCCGAGGCGGTCGCGCACCCGCCCGACGAGGCTCTCGAGCGAACGGACGATCTCGCCGGTCCCCACGACCTCCTGCCAGCGCGCGAGGACCTCGCCGCGCAGCAGGGACCCGTCGCCCACGGCCGCCTCGATGCGCTCGACGACGTCGGCGAAGGCGTCGTCGACCGCCGCCGCCAGCTCCTCGCGGATCGCGCCCTGCTCCTCGACGCCGGCGGCGACGTCCTGGAGGGTCCCGTTCAGGGAGTCGAGGGCGCCGGCGAGGGTGCGCCGGGCGATCGCGCCGCGTGCACCCTGGTCCGCGGCGAGCGCGTGCAGCCAGGCGTCGATCTCGCCGACGCGGGCGTGGTCGAGCATCCCCTCGGCCGAGAGCGACGACTCCGACACGAGGAAGAGCCGGGCGGGCTCGAGCCCGCGGTCCTCCAGCATCGCGCGCAGGTCGGTCTCGAGCTCCTCGGCGATGCCGGGCCGCTCGGGGATGCGGTTCATGACCACGGCGACCGTGGCGTCGGCCTCGACCGCCGTGCGCAGCACCTCCCACGGGACCGCGTCGGCGTAGCGGTTGGCGGTGGTGACGAACAGCCAGAGATCGGCGGCGCGCAGCAGCTGCCGGGCGAGCTCGCGGTTGCCCGCGGCGATCGAGTCGATGTCCGGCGCATCCAGCAGGGCGAGGCCGCGCGGGACCTCGGCGAGGGGGCGCAGCTCGAGCTCGCGCGAGGGCTCGTCCTCGGATCCGGCCGACGGGGCGCCGGCGCCCGCTCCCCCGCGGACGCGGGCGAGGCCGGGCAGGATCCGCGTGCCCTCGAACCAGGGGGCGTCCTCCGGATGGTGCAGCAGCACGGGCCGCCGGGTCGTGGGGCGGATGGCGCCGGCGCGGGTGACGGGCCGACCGACCAGGGCGTTCAGCAGCGTCGACTTGCCGGCGCCCGTCGAGCCGCCGACGACCACGAGCAGTGGGGCGTCGACGGACTGCAGGCGCGGGACGAGGTGGTCGGCGAGCTGGCGGGAGGCTGCGGTCACCGCGCTGCGGGTCTGCGCGGCGCCGGGCGCCTCGAAGCCGAGGCGGACCCCGTCGAGATCGGCGGCGAGGTCGTCGAGCACCCGCGTGGCGTCCGGCCGTGGCTCTACCGGGTCGTCCGCCGGGGGTCGAGTGGTCATGCGGCCATTCTGGCAGTCGCCGCGCCGCGGGGTCCCTCAGTCGAGGAACGGGTCCAGGCCCCACTCGGGGAAGGCGGAGCGGCGGGCGGCCTGGACGGCGCGGTCGAGGTCGTCGGCCGGATCGAAGCCCAGCGACCAGTCGCGCACGTCCAGGGGGCGCTGCTCCCCGTATCCCATCTCGGGCGGGGCGTCGGGGTCGAGCAGACCGTGGGCGCGCAGCACCTCGGGGGCGGCGCGGCGGTACGCCTCGGGGACGTCGCCCTCCTCCGGGAGCGGCTCCCCGGTGACCACGGCCACCAGGTGCGCCCAGGAGCGCGGGACCACGTCGGTGACCGCGTACCCGCCGCCGCCGAGGGCGAGCCAGCGCCCGCCCGCGGACTCCTCCGCCACCTCACGCATGAGCATCATCGCCGCCCGCTGGGCCTCGAGGGTCGCGCGGACGTCAGCGAGCGGATCCTTGCGGTGGCTGTCGGCGCCGTGCTGGGTGACCAGGAGCGTCGGGCGGACGGCGCGGGCGAGGGCGGGCACGGTCGCGCCGATCGCGCGCACCCAGCCGTCCGCGTCGGTGCGCGGCGGAAGCGGGACGTTGATCGCGCTGCCCAGGGCGCCCGCGCCGCCGGTGTCCTGGACGAAGCCGGTGCCCGGGTAGAGGTGCTCGCCGCTCTCGTGGATCGAGAGGGTGACGGCGCGCGGCTCGTCCCAGAGCGCGCGCTCGACGCCGTCGCCGTGGTGGACGTCGAGGTCGACGTAGAGGATGCGCTCCTCCCCCGCGTCCAGGGCGTGGGCGATCGCGATCGCCGCGTCGTTGTACACGCAGAACCCGGCGGCCTGCGAGGCGCGCGCATGGTGCATGCCGCCGGCGAAGTTCACGGCACGGTCCACCTCGCCGGCGCGGATCGCGTCGACCGCGGCGATCGATCCGCCGACGATGCGGGCGCTCGCGGTATGCATGCCCTCGAAGGCGGGGACGTCGTCACCCCCGATGCCGAAGGCGATGAGCGCGTCGTCGCCGCCGTCCTTCCCCGCTCCGGGCTCCGAGGCGCGGCGCACGGCCGCCAGGAACTCCGAGGTGTGCACGCGCAGCAGCTCCGCGTCGTCCGCGACGGGCGCGGGCAGGATCTGCACCCCGGGGCGCGCGAGCAGTCCGCTGGACTCGGCGAGCAGCCTGGTCAGCTCGAGGCGGACGGGCGACATCGGGTGATAGGGGCCGAAGTCGTAGGCGAGGAGGGAGTCGTCCCAGACGACACCGGCGGCGGAGGAGCCATAGGGGGCGGAGACCATGCGTGCGAGCGTACCCAGTGCAGGGCCGGACGAGCGCATCGCCGACGTAGACTGCGCGACGGATCAGCGCCTGCGCGACGGGCGGTCCCGCGGGTCCGCGGGCCCCGGCGGCGCTGGTCGGACAGCGCGCACGCGACGGGCACGAGACGCAGGACCGAGACGCAGGACGAGGAGCAGCCGGATGAGCGAGGGCCGGGACGAGGACGGGCGCACAGACCTGTCCGCGGTCTCCCTCTGGCAGCGCATCCGCGAGTTCTCGAGCACCGCGCTCGCGACGGCCGCGAGGACCTCCCCCGCCCGCCTCGCACTGACCGTGTTCACCGCGATGATCGGCCTGGTCACGCTGCTGCTGATGTCCCCGCTCGCCGCGTCCGACGGCCAGGCCACCGACTTCCGCGACGCCGTGTTCACGGCCGTCTCCGCCATCTGCGTGACCGGGCTGACCACGGTCGACACGGCCACGCACTGGTCGACCTTCGGCCTCGTGGTCCTCATGGTCGCGATGAAGATCGGCGGGCTGGGCGTGCTCACCCTCGCCTCGCTGCTGGGACTGTCGGTGATGCGCTCGATGGGGCTCGCCCAGAGGATCATCACGGCGCGCGAGACCCGCGCCGAGCAGCTCGCCGAGGTGGGCAGCGTGCTGCGCACGATCGTCATCACCTCGACGGCCTTCGAGGTCCTCACCTTCCTCGCGCTCGTGCCGTACATGATCGCGACCGAGCACGGCACCGGCACCTCCGTCTTCTACGGCGCCTTCTACGCGATCAGCGCGTTCAACAACGCGGGCTTCGTGCCAGATCCCGGCGGCATCTCCCAGTACCTGGGCGACCCGTTCTTCTCGATCCCGATCTCGACGGCCGTGTTCATGGGCTCGCTCGGATTCCCCGTGGTGCTCGTGCTGGTCAAGAGGTGGCGCACCCCTCATCACTGGACGCTGCATGCGAAGCTCACCCTCGCGACCTCGGGGATCCTGCTGGTCGCCGGCATGCTCGGCTACCTCGCGATGGAGTGGTCGAACCCGCACACGCTGGGCCGCGAGGACTTCGGCGCGAAGGTGCTGGCCTCCCTGTTCGCCTCGGTGATGCCGCGCTCGGGCGGCTTCTCCACGCTCGACATCGCCTCTCTCGAACCCGAGACGCGCCTGTTCACGGACCTGCTCATGTTCATCGGCGGCGGCTCCGGGTCGACGGGCGGCGGCATCAAGGTGACGACGTTCGCGCTGCTCGCGCTCTCGATCGTCGCCGAGGCGCGGGGCGACCGCGACGTCGAGGTGTTCGGGCGTCGGATCCCGCAGGAGACCATCCGCCAGGCGATCGGCGTGCTCGTCATGAGCGCCTCGGTCGTGTTCATCGCGACGTTCCTGACCCTGCAGCTCACGCCGTTCAGCCTGGACCAGGTGCTCTTCGAGGTGCTCTCCGCCTTCGGCACCGTGGGGCTGTCCACGGGCATCACCCCGCATCTCGGCGACGCCGCGAGCTACGTCCTCATCGTGTGCATGTACCTGGGCAGGATCGGGCCGATGACGCTCGGCGCCGCTCTTGCGCTGCGGTCGCGCTCGCGCGTGGTGCGCCTGCCCAGCGAGCGCCCCATCGTCGGCTGATGCCGGTGCGCAGCGTCCAGGTCCCCCGTCTCGCCGCCCCGTACCGCAACGCGTTGAGTGCTGCGAAGCGGTCGTTCTGAACGTCCATAACGACCACTGCGCAGCGCTCTAGACTGTTCGCGGCGCTCCGGCGCCGTCCCGCCGTCCGCATGTGAGGAGACATCGTGGCCCGTCCCCGTGGCAGCAGCGGAGCCCTGGTCGTGGGCCTGGGCCGCTTCGGAGCCTCCCTGGCCCTGACCCTCGAGGAGCTCGGCACGAACGTGCTCGCGATGGACACGCGCGAGGATCTCGTGCAGGAGTACTCGGGGCGTCTCACCCATGTGGTCGAGGCCGACGGCACGCAGATGGAGGCCCTCGCCCAGGTGGGCGCGGCCGACTTCTCCGTCGCGGTGGTGGGCGTGGGCACGTCCCTCGAGGCGAGCGTGCTGATCACCGCGAACCTCGTGGACCTGGGCAAGCCCGTGATCTGGGCGAAGGCCATCAGCGTGCCGCACGGCAAGATCCTCGAGCGCATCGGCGCCCATCACGTGGTCTTCCCGGAGAAGGACGCCGGTCAGCGCGTCGCGCACCTGGTCAACGGGCGCCTCATCGACTTCATCGAGTTCGACGACGGCTTCGCGATCGTGAAGATGCGCCCGCCGCAGGAGATCATGGGCTTCACCCTGCAGGAGTCCGATATCCGCGCGAAGTACGGCGTGACCGTGGTCGGCGTGAAGTCGCCCGGCCGCGACTTCACCTACGCCGGCCCGGACACCAAGGTTTCCCAGCACGATCTGCTGATCGTCTCCGGGCACACCGAGCTCATCGAGCGCTTCTCCAACCGCCCCTGAGGCAGATCGGCCAGCGGGAGGGCCGACCGATCCGAGACGGATCAGCCGGCCGACTCGGAGCAGGCCGGCCGCCCGGCCGGATCACTCCCCCGACATGGCCCGGGACTTGCGCGCCGCGGCGTCCATGGCCCCGGCGAGCGCCGGGCGGATGCCGCCGCGCTCGAGCGCCGCGATGCCCTCGGCGGTGGTGCCGCCGGGGCTCATCACTGCGCTGCGCGCGACGGCCGGGTGCTGGCCGGTCTCCTGCAGAAGGGTCGCGGCGCCGCGCACGGTCTGGAGGATCACGCGCGTGGCCTCCGGGCGCGGGATGCCCTGGCGCACGGCCTCGTCAATCATCGCGTCGACGACGGTGAACACGAACGCGCTCGCGCTGCCCGCGGCGCCGATCATCGCGTGGCCCTTCTCCTCGGGCAGGTCCACGACGATCCCGGCGGCCGAGAGCAGCGCGCGGGCCAGCTCGACCGAGGACTCGGTCGCGTCGTCGGACGCCATGAGGTGGGTGACGCCCTCCCCCACGGACATCGGGGTGTTGGGCATCGCGCGCACGATCTGCGTGTGCCCGCCGAGCGCCTCGGTGAGCGCCGCGAGGCTGGTGCCGGCCGCGAGGCAGATGACCAGGGTGTCCTCGGCGAGCGCGGAGCGCACCTCGGGCATCACCGCGTCGAGCTGGTAGGGCTTCACACCGAGCACGACGACGTCCGACCCGCTCAGGTCCGGCACCGATCCGGCGGTGGCGCCGAGCTCGTCGGCCGCGCGCCGGGAGGAGGCGTCCGAGGAGTTCACGACGCGCAGGTTCTCCGGCGCGACGCCCGCGGCGAGCATCGCCCGCACGAACGCTCCGCCCATGTTGCCGGCGCCCAGCACGCTCACCGTCACGGCGGAGAGATCGGGCGTCCCGTCGGATGCGGCGTGCGAGGTGGCAGGGGTGGTCTGGGGGCTCGTCTGATCCGTCATGCCTCCCACTCTAGGGGCCGGATCCGACATGCCCGATCGGCGACCATCTCCCGCCCCGCCCGTCCTGCCCGTCCTCGATCAGCGCCCGTACACTGCCCAGCATGCCCCTGCTCGTGCGACAGCTCTCCGCCGTGCTCGATGCCCTCCCGGGGCCCGTGCGCCGCAAGATCGTCTGGTGCGCCGTGCGCCTCAGCCAGCCGCGCTTCCTGGTCAGCGTGTGCGCGGTGCTGCGGACGGCCGACGGACGGGTGCTGCTGTTCGAGCACCGCTTCTGGGAGGACGGCCGCTGGGGCGTGCCCTCGGGGCACATGCTCCCCGGCGAGACGCCGCAGGCCGCCGCGGCACGGGAGCTGCGCGAGGAGTCGGGGCTGCGGTCCACGGACCTGCGCGTGATCGACGTGGTCGGCGGGCAGCGCCATCGCGTGGAGATCTGGCTGCGCGGGTCGATCGACATCGACGAGGCCCCGGGTCAGGACGTCCTGCAGGCGCGGGAGATCTGCCGCGCCGCCCTGCTCCCTCCCGAGCAGGCCGTGCGCGTGGCCCGGCCCGGTCAGGCGCGCGTGCTGCGCGCGATCCTCGCGCGCGAGGAGGACGGCGGCAGTCCTCGCCCGGGCACCCCGGGCTGAGACGCCGCCGAGGAGTCACGGCTCGGGAGCCCCGGTTCAGGCCCCGGTGCCCCAGTGCGGCGGCACGTCGCGGAGGATCTCGGCATCGTGGCCGGAGCGCTCCCCCGCCTCGGGCGCGTCCTCTGAGGCGCGATCCGGGATCAGCGGTCGCTCGTCACCACGACGCGGGGCACGGGCGCCGTCGCTGCGGGCGTCGCCCGACCGTTCGTCGTCGTCCCACGGGATGGGCTTCCCGGTGAGGGAGGAGATCACGACGCGGCCCGACCTGCGGTCCGCGCCGTGCGCACCCTGGGTCACTGCCGCTCCTGGAAGCGGCGGATCGCGCTGCTGACGGAGACGTCCAGGAGCACGGAGCGCTGGGTGAAGCCGAGGAAGCTGCGGACCTCGGCGGCCAGGTGGTCCTCGAGGCGGGCGCGGCCGTCGGAGGCGATGTACTCGACGACCGAGTCGAAGTCCTCGCTCGCGTAGAACTCGAGCGGATGGCCTGCGGGGATCTGCGGCCGGGGCAGACGGTGGCGGGCGCCGCCGGCTCCCTCGAGCGCGGCCTGCTCGGCCTCCTCGCGGTAGAGCATGAGCGCGCGCTCGACGCCGCGTCGGATGCGCTCCGCCTCGCCGTCGGGGTCGATGAACAGCGCCCACGACCACACGCGCTCGGTCGCCCAGCCCGAGGCCTCGAGGCGCTCGGCCCTCAGCCGGTCGCGCTCGCGCTGGCTCGCGGTCGCGACGTACCTCTCGCCGTCGGTGTCGACCGCGAGCAGGTAGCGGCCGGGAAGATCCGGATGCCCGAGCGCGAGGTCGATCCGGTCCGAGGTCACCCCGAAGTCGGTGTCGACCACGAGACCGAGCCGCCAGAGACGATCCGCCAGGTCGTTGACCAGGGCGTTGGTCTCGAGGACGTGGGCGACGGGCTCGTCCTGCGACGGCTCGTCCTGCCAGGACCCGTCCTGCGCAGCGTCTTCCTTCGTGGAGTCGTCCTGCGCGGAGTCATCCTGCGCGGCGTCGTGCGGCGCACCGGCGTCCGACGCCGCAGCGTGCTGGGAAGCGGCGTCCTGAGAAGCGGCGTCCCGGACGTCCGCGACCTTCCCGTCGGCCTTCTCGTCGGTGACGCCGGACTCGTCGCCGGAAGCGGCCGCAGCGGTGCTGTCCGCGTCTGCGGATGCCTCCGCCGCCTGCACCTCCGAGCTCTGCGCGGGCTCCTCGTCAGATGCACCGTCGGTCTCCGACGGCGTCGCTGCTGCGGCATCGGCATCGGCATCGTCGACGTCGGCGTCGGTCGCACCGTCGTCCGGGGCGACCGACTCGTCCTGGGCGTCGGCGGCGGCGAGCGCCGCCTCGATCTGGGCGTCGACGGAGCTCTCGGTCTCCTCCGCGGGCGACGCGGGCGAGCTCGCCGACGCGGCCGACGACGCGGAGGCCGGCGAGGTCGAGGCGGGGGCCGGGGCCTCAGCCGCAGGTGTCCCGGCGGCATCCGGCGCCTCGAGGTCGGCGTCGGCGCCGCCGTGGAGCACAGTGAGCATGGCGCGCAGGTCACGCGCGCCCTCGGACTTCAGACGCGAGGGGTCGAGGTCCTCGACGTCGAAGGCGGAGACCACCGTGGTGCGTCCGCGGGAGCGGGTGAGCACGGTGGCGAGCGCCTTGCGCCCGTCGGGCGCGGAGAGCGGACCGAAGCGGTGCAGCAGCCGCCCGTGCGGGGTCTTGCCGAAGCCGAGCGAGACGATCACCTCGTCGCGCACCACGCCGGAGGCGCGGGAGGCGGGAAGCACCGTGAAGTACTCGCGGCTGGCAGCGTCGAAGAACTCGCGCAGGCCGGGCACCACGGAGACGGTGTGCATGATGCGCTCCATGACCTTGCGGGCGTGCTCCGCGGTCAGGGTGAAGACCGCGAGCGAGAGCTCGGGGCGGTGGCGGGCGTGCTCGATGACGAGGTCGGTCACGCGGCGCAGCTCGGCCTCGGTGCTCTCGACGAGCTCGGTGCCGGTGGGCACGGCGCCGCGGCCGTTCTCGACGACGACGAGGCGGTCGGGGTCGGGGGCCGACGGGCTGGGCGTGGAGACGACCTCGCCCACGAGCGACCGGCGCTGGGCGAAGGCGCGCAGCACGGAGCCGGCGGGACGCGGATCGCGGTGGAGGGCGATGTGCGGGGCGACCTGCAGCATGTCGTCGAGCAGGACGGGCCCCTCGACCTCGGCGTGGTCGAGCACGTCGCCGAGCACGACGACCTGGTCGGCCCGGGCGATCGCGGGCAGCGCGGCCGCGGTCGGGAGGCGCCCGCCGTCGGCGACGATGACCATGTCGACGTGGCGCCCGCGCGGGACCACCTGCGGCACCAGGTACGGGGAGGCGAGCCAGGTGGGGCGCGCGGCGAACAGGATGTCCTCGTACTTCGCGGCGAGGTCGCGCACGGAGACGGTCGAGGAGCGGGCAAGCTCGGCGATCGCCGCGCGCGAGGTGTCGGGGAAGGACATCATCGTGGAGACGAGGCGGTCGTCGGAGGCGCCGCGCACCCGGTAGGAGGCGCGCTCCATGTGCTGGGCGTCCAGGCGCCGGAAGCGCTCGGCGACCTGCGACAGCCCCGTCCCGTCGTACTGGGAGATGGTGGGCTCGGCGCGGGCGATGAGCTCGAGGACGCTCTGCCACCAGGCGAGGTCGAGCTCGGCGGCGACGTGCTTCTCGCGGACGCCGCGCGCACGCAGGTCCTCGACGAGGTCGCCCAGGCCGTCGGCCGCGAGCGAGCGCAGCAGGGTGGTGCGGCGCGGCAGCTCGGCCAGGTCGTCGCGGTCCGCGAACAGGGCGTCGGCCCGCTCGGCGAGATCGTCGACGTCGGTGCGGGCGAGCGCCCCGCCGGCGGGCGTGCCCTCCAGCAGCACGGCGAGCTCGTCGCACAGGGCCTGCATGGACTCCGCGCTCTGCGCGCAGTTCTCGAGCTTCTCGGGGACCGACGGGGCGGCGCCGCTGCCGCCGTCGGCCGCCCTCCACTCCTCGCGCACGGCGCGCACGGTCCGCAGCGCCTCGTGGAGGTCGGGGGCGAGCGAGGCCGGGCGCTGGAGCGCGGCGGCCTCCTTGCGCAGTCGCCGACGGGTCGTGAAGGACATGACCACGCCGTGCTCGCGCCGCCAGTCCTTGGTGGCGGTCGCGGCGATGAGGTCGTCCAGCGGGGCCGCGAACACCGCCCCCTGGAACACGGAGAGCGCCCCGCGGACCTTCGAGAGCAGCTGCAGCCGGGCGATCAGCGCCTCGAGGGTGCGTGCGGGGGCGAGACCGATCTCGCCGCCGGTGCGCTCGATCGCGCGCCGCAGCTGCGGGAGCTGCTTCTCGCGCAGGCGCTCGACGAGGGCGAGGGCGCGCTCCGCCTGCGTGTCGGTGGTGATGGGGGCGCCGTACCAGGCGGTGTCCTCGGGGCCGATGGACAGCACGCCCAGGCGGGCGGCCTCGCGCAGCGACTCCGCCCCGCGCTCCCGGTCCTCGCCGACCATGGTCGCGGCGACGTCGGCGCCCAGTCGCACCTCCGTGCGGGGCGCGGGACGCATGCGAGTGAGCGCGGCGAGCGCCGAGAGGGCGTCGTGCGCGGAGGCGTTCCAGGGCTGCTGGACGCGGTGCATGGCCTCGACGTGCCCGGTGAGGATGCTGCGGGCCTCGGCGAGCTCCTCGGGCTCGGCGGTGGAGACCGGGGAGGAGAAGGAGCCGGCGCGCCGCAGGCTCTGCAGCAGCGCGGCCGAGGCGTTGCGCTGGAGGGACGGGTCCGGCGAGAGGTCGAACACGAGGTCCTCGAGGCCGCGTTCGCGGGCGAGGGCGGCGATGTGCGCGAGGTTCGCCCGGCGCTGGGAGACCACGAGCACGCTGCGGCCGCGCGCATTCGCCTCCGCGGCGAGGTCGACGACGAGGTCGATGGGGTCGGTGCCGGGAGGGGTGCTCACCGCGAGGTGGCCGCCGGCCAGAACCTGCGCGAGGACGCGCATGCGGTCCGGGGGCAGGGAGGTGACCATCTCGGACTCGGCGGGGGCGGAGGGCTCGTGGGCGCTCTCCCCCGCGGTGCCGCGCGTCCCGCCGGGGGCCGGACGATCGGCGGACGGCGACCCCGGGGACGCGGGCCCGTCGGCCGACGGGGCGAGGGCGGTGCGGGCCTCGGGGTCGCCGGCGAGGGCGGCGACGAGGTCGCTGTCGGCCCAGTCGGCGGCATCGGTGCGCAGATCGTCGACGAGCTGGCCGGCGGCGTCCATGAGGTTGCCGACCACGAGCGCCTGGGCGACGCGGAAGCCGGGCAGCGGCTGGCCGAGCGACTTGAAGGCATCGATCACCGGCGTCGGATCGAAGCCGTAGGGGCCCTCCGTGGTCGCGAGCAGGGCGCGCGCGTCCACGGCGATGCCTGCCTCGCGCAGGGCGCGCAGCAGGATGGGATTCACGTCCACGGTCGCGTCGAGATCCAGATCGACGTCCTCGCGCGCGCTCCCGCGCAGGCGCAGGGTGATGGGCCGCACCAGCACCGGGGCGTGGTAGGGCTCTCCGCCCTCCTCGGGGATCCAGGTCGCCTCGCCGATGCCGAGGTGGCAGGTGGACAGCCCGACCTCCTCGGCCTGGCGCTCGGCGATCTCGCGGATCGCCCGCGCCTCGGCACGGGCGTCGGCGAGCGCACCGACCTCGCGGACCAGGGACGACAGGCGTGTGGGGCCGCGGCCGGCGAGGAGCTGGGCGAGTCCCGAGGGGTGGGAGTGGGTCAGGTCCAGCACGTGCTCGCCCGCGCGCATGCGGGTGAGGAAGGAGGGCTCGGCGCGGGTGCCGGCGATCTGCAGGATCCAGCGGTCCAGGGCGCTGCCGACGCGGTCGGCTCGGCTCAGCGGGCGGTCGTCCACGCGGCGGCGCGGCAGGGCGTCCTCGTCCTGGAGGGGCGCGATGTCGGCGCCCGCGGGGTCGAGGCGATGGTCGACGGAGAAGGCGAAGCCCTCGCCGCCGTCGGAGGCGTTCGCGCTCGCGGCGCTGGCGGCGCTCGCACCGCTCGCCGCGGAGCGGCCGCGCCTGTTCGCGGCTCCGGTGCGGGCGGTCGAGGCGGCGGGACCGGTGTCCTCGCCGGACGAGGTCGCCTCGTCCGGGGCGCCCGGTGCGCTCCCCTGCTCCTCGGTGCGCTTCTTCCCACGCAGCAGTCTCCACATGGAACCCCACGCTACCGGCCGGACACGACGGTGACGCGGAGGCGTGCCGTGTGCGGCGACGCAGGTCGGGCCGGGCGCATCACACGCAGTTCACCCGGGCCCCGGTCGGCTCCGGCGGACCCCGTCGGACTCCGGGCGGTCCTCACGCCTCGTGCAGGCGCACCTCGTGCTCGGCGAGGTGCTCGCGCAGCTCCCCCGGGACGTCGCCGGCGATCACGAGGTCGGTGAGCGCGGCGACCGGGCAGATGCCGGCGAGGGCGCGCAGCCCGAACTTGTCGGCCGTGGCGAGGCCGACGACGCGCCGCGAATGCCCGATCATCGTGCGGGTCACCCCCGCTTCGGCATCGGAGTTGCAGGTGAGCCCGGCATCGATGTCGAGGCCGATCATGCCCACGAACATGGTGTCCAGCCACAGGTCGCGCATGGTGGCCGTCGCGAGCGGACCGGTGAGCTCGAAGGAGTACGGCTCGGCGACGCCGCCGAGCACGACGGTGCGCACGGCGGGGCGCAGCACGGCCTCGGTCGCGATGTTCAGGGCCGCGCAGACGACGGTGAGCCCGGGCGTGCCGTCCTTCGCGTCGAGATCGGGGCGGGAGACGGCCCGACGGGCCGTGCTCGTGGTCGAGCGCCCGCCGTTGAAGCCGACGATCTGGCCGGGGCGGATCATCTCCGCGGCGACGGCCGCCACGCGCTCGCGGTCGGCGGAGGCGCCGTCCTTCTCCCGCGGAGTGGTCGCGAGGGAGTAGGCCACGTCGATCGCGACGATGCCGCCGTGGGTGCGGCGCGCGAGCTGGGCGCGCTCCATCTCGACGAAGTCGCGGCGGACCGTGGACTCGCTGATCCCCAGCTCGCGAGCCACTTCGGTCACGCTCAGGCTGCGGTGGGTCGCGAGCATCGCGAGCACACGGTCCCAGCGCCCGCTCTTGTCCTTGGGGGGTGTCACAGCGGCCGGCGCCATACCCGGGTCGATCGTTTCCATGCACCAATCATGCCTGTGATTGGCAGGAATGCGCGCCAAATGCTCACGGACCGTCAGATGGGCGGTGTGTTCGGTCGATACCTGGCACGTCGGCCGCTCCGGCTCCTAGCCTGATCCCGTCGCTCCGTCCGGAGCGCGACGCCGAACGAGAGGAGTTTCCCCATGGGTCTCAACGACGCTTTCGACAAGGCCAAGGACGCCGCATCCGACAACAAGGACAAGATCGGCGAGGGCATCGACGGTGCCTCGGAGAAGGCGCAGGATGCCGCTCCCGATCAGTTCGACGGCGCCATCGGCGATGCGGCCGACAAGGCGAAGGACGGCCTCGGCAATCTCTGATCCGAGTTCTTCCCACGGCTGATGAGCCGTCGGCACGGCGCCGGACCTTCGGGTCCGGCGCCGTTCGCATGTGCGGGGGCAGGGACGCCGTGACGAGGAGGCGCCGATGTGAGCGGTGCCGATGAAGGCTAAGAGGCGCCGTCGCGAGCCGGTGCACGAGGCGCCGACGCCTCAGGGGGCCTGGAGCTCCGGTCGATCGGTGAGCACGGGCAGCGTGGACCGCGCCTCGGCCACGGCCTCGGCATCGACCTCGACGAGGAGCAGCTCCTCCGCCTCGCCCGCGGCCGCGATCACCGCGCCGAGCGGGGAGATCGCGACGCTGCCTCCGACGCCGCGCGCCGCGCTCCCGCTCCAGCCGGGAGCCGGCACCTGGTCCGCGGCCAGCAGCAGACTGGTCGAGTCCAGCGCCCGCGCGCGCTGCAGCACCCGCAGCTGATCGGCCTTCCCCTCCCCCGCTCCCCACGCCATGGGGACCACGATCACCTGCGCGCCCGCCCCTGCGAGCGCCACGAACTGCTCGGGGAAGCGGATGTCGTAGCAGGTCGCGAAGCCCACACGCACCCCGTCGACGTCGACGGCGACGAGCGCGTCGCCAGGTGCGATGGTCTCGGACTCGCGGGCGCCGAAGGCGTCGTAGAGGTGGATCTTGCGATAGTCCGCGCGCAGGTCGCGGCCGCGGACGATCACCGTGTTGTGCACCCGGCCGTCGGCGGCGAGCGTGAAGGATCCGGCGACGGCCACCAGATCACGCCTCTGCGCGGTCGCGGTGATCGCCTCGTCGAAGGCATCGGCATGATCGCGCGCAGCGGCGGCGAGATCCGTGCCGAAGGGGGCGAGAGCGGCCTCGGGGAGCACCACGAGCCGCGCATCCGCCGCAGCCGCCTCGTCAAGGGCGCGCACGGCGCGCTCGGTCGCGCGCGCGGGGTCCGCGTCGACGGCGTACTGGGCGAGGGCGACGGTCAGCGTGGAGGTGCTCACGCTTCGATCCTGCCATGCGCCCGGGCGGGAGTCCCGGGCCCTCCGTACCGTAGGATGGTCGGCGGTTCCGCCCCCGTAGCTCAGGGGATAGAGCACCGCTCTCCTAAAGCGGGTGTCGCGCGTTCGAATCGCGCCGGGGGCACCAGAGAAACAGCAGGTCACTCAGTCGTTGCGGCGCAGCACGTTCTCGTCACCGCTCGTGTGTCCGGGTGGGCATCATGATCGAGTTCGTCCTGAGTCTCCTCGGAGACTTCATATTCGCGCGTGGCCGCGCGAAGAAACGGAACGGCCGCGCCGAGGACTGACCAGACAGCTTGCTACGGTGGCAGACATGAGCAAGGACGGTCTGCGCCTGCTGTGGTTGAAGGTGATCGCGCGCCCCGTGGTGCTGGCAGGGTTCCTGTGGCTGTGGTGGCCCGGTGAACGACTCCTGCACTCGTGGATGAGTCAGCTCGCCCTCGTGCTCGTCATCGTGGCCTCGATCTTCTGGCTGCGACTCTTCATCGCAGACCTCCGAGCGCTCGTCAGCGCGTACACGCAGCGGGACGGCACAGCCGGCCCGCGCGGCGCGGAAGCGCCTCCGGCGGACGACTGAGATCCCACCTCCGGCTGAGCGGTGCCCGCCCGCCCACCGCATCACGGCGACTCCGGGGCGGGTATCACCGGCGCCGCACCGGCCTGCGCACCACGGCGAGCAGCACCGCACCCACCACGATGATCCCCGCGCCGACGCCGGTCATCACGGTCGCACGCGGAGCGATGTCGGCGCTGAAGCGTGCCTCGAAGCCCTGGACGATCGGCCCCAGGAACCCCGCGCCGTCGATCGACGCAGGGACGAGGGCTCCGATGCCGGCGGCGAGCAGCAGACCGATCGCGCCCGCCACGAGGGTCGCGATCCCGGCGCCCAGCAGAGCAGCCCGCCTGCGATCGGCGATGATCAGTGCGAGCACCATGAGCACGATCATCACCGGCAGCGCCCAGGACGCGTACGGGAGCACCTGAGCGGCCGCGCGCAGGGCGGGCAGGTCGGGAATCGTGGTGAGGGTGGCCGTGGGATGGTCGGGACGGGGCAGGGTGATCCCGAAGGGCAGCTTCTCCTCGATCGGGTCCATCAAGGAGTCGACGGCGGGCGAGAGGTCGACCTCGATGGGGCTGTCGCCCGAGGCGAAGAGCCCGTCGTGCACCGAGCCCATCGAGGCATCCCACATCTCCTGGTAGGCCGACGTGGTCGTGAAGGAGGCCGCCTGCTCCTTGGCGTAGGGCGCGACCGCGCCGCGCACCGAGGAGGGGATCACGTCGCTCGAGAGCAGCTCGTCGACCGCGGCATCGGTGAGCGCGTGCTGGGTCGAGGCGTCCTCCCCCATCGGCTCGGCGATCTCGAGGAAGCCGTCGCGGTCGACCACGCGGTCCTGCAGCCAGGTGCCCGGCAGCCAGCTCGCGCCGACCACGGCGGCGAGGACGAGCAGCAGGACGCTCGCCGTCTGTCGCAGTGCGCTCATCTCATGGCCTCCTCTGGGGAACGTTCGGGCGTCCGGTCAGGCATCGCGCAAGGGTCGCACGTCGACCTGGATCCTCGCCCGGTCCGCACGGGTTCTCCCCGGACGCACGTCGGCCCCGCACCCAGGGGTGCGGGGCCGACGTGCGACGCGGGGGATGTCAGGGATGATCAGTGGGTGTACGTGACGTACGTCCAGGAGCCCGAGTAGATGTGGCGCTCGGTCGTGCCGACGCGCTTGTTGCCGGCGTCGATCAGCATGTCGCCGCCCGCGTAGATGGCCACGTGGCCGGGCTTGCGCATGAGGTCGCCGGGGCGCGCCTCGGACTTGGAGATCACGCGACCGCCGGCGGCCTGGGCCGAGTCGGTGCGGGGGATGCTGATGCCGTTCTGCGCGTAGACCCACTGGGTGAAGCCCGAGCAGTCCCAGCCGCTCGTGCTGGTCCCTCCGAACACGTAGGGGGTGCCGATACCGCTGCGGGCCGTGGAGAGGATGCCGTTGCCCGAGGCGCTCGAGGCGGCGGGGGCACTGGACGTCTTCTCCGAGGAGCTCGACGACTTCTTGGAGGAGGAGCTGCTCGAGGAGGACGAGCTCGAGCTGGAGGAGCTCGAGTGCGAGGAGCTGCTCAAGGTCGACTGCGAGGAGGTGCTCTCCTGCGACTGGTCGTTCTGCTGGTCCTGGGACTGGTCGTCCTGGGCCTGATCGTCCTGGGCGGCCCGGTCGGCGGCGGCCTTCTCCTTGGCCTCCTGCTCGGCGCGCTCGGCGGCGGCCTTCTTCTCCGCGGCCTTGCGGGCCTGCTCCTGGAGCTCGGCAGCGGACTCGCCCGTGAGCCCATCGACCTTGGAGGACTTGAGGACCGCGTTGGAGGCCCCCTTCGTCTCCTGCGGGATCTCGGTCTTTCCAGTCGGAGCTTCCAGCACGGCCGGGGCGGCGTTCCCCTGGGCCTGCGCGGCGCCGTCGGCCTGGGTCGAGCCGTCGGCCGTAGCGGCGGCGGACCCGCCGAACAGCATGGTGGCGGCGATCGCAGCGCCGGCGGCGGTGCGGCCGGCACGGACGGCCGGCGTCACCGGGCGCATGGCTCGGCGGTGCGTGTTCATCGCGGTCTTCGACACGTGAGGGCTCCCCTGGGCCTCCGCCGGAGCGGAGATTCGGCTTCGTCTTCAGTTGCCCGATCCGAAGCGCTGCGCGCCGAACTCGGTGGGCGTCGGCCGATCGTTCCGCGATCGGCACGCCCTCGACCCTAAGGACTCCTGAACGCCCGCACCCAGCGTCCTGAGAAGGTCTGGGGAAGACCTTGCCGACTCTTTACTCGGCCGCCGCGGGGGTCACCACGAGCTGACCGGCGGTGTCCTCGTCGATGATGATCGGCTCGGCGCCGTCGCCCTGCAGCCGGAAGCCGGACTGCGTCCGCTCCGCCCGGAAGGTCTCGCCCGGGAGGATGCCGTGACCAGCGAGATCGCGCAGGAGGTCGACGTCGGTCTGGGCCGTCTCGCCGATCCGGCGCAGACGGAGCTCGAGCGAACCCGAGCCGCCCAGCGCGCGGTCCAGGGTGCCGTGCCAGCTTGCCGAATCTTGACCTTCGGGGGTGACGCCCGTCTCGCCGGACGTGTCGATCCCGAGCTCGGCGAGACCCGGGATGGGGTTGCCGTAGGGGTCGATGAAGGGCGCGGCGATCTGCTGGGCGATGCGCGTCTCGACCTCGCGGCTCATGACGTGCTCCCAGCGGCAGGCCTCCTCGTGGACCAGCTCGAAGGGCAGCCCGACCTGCTCGATGAGGTGACGCTCCGCGAGACGGTGCTTGCGCATCACGTCGGTCGCGATGGCCTGGCCCTTGTCCGTGAGCATGATGCGGCGCTCGTCGTCGAGGTGCAGGAGGCCGTCGCGCTCCATGCGGGCGACGGTCTGCGAGACCGTCGGCCCCGAGTGCCCGAGCCGATCCGCGATCCGGGCGCGCATCGGGGGGATGCCCGCCTCATGAAGCTCGAACACCGTCTTGAGATACATCTCGGTGGTGTCGACAAGATCGCTGCTCATGGATGCTGCTCCGTTCCTGGTTCCTCCGACGGGCTCTACCGTACCTGTTCAGACCGACACTCCCCCAGCGATTGCGCTGTCGGCCGACGCGCACGCCGGCGCGCGTCCGCCGGCGGGGGCCGGCCAGGGCACTCGGCCCTCGTCCTGCCCCCGACGCACGGACGGGCGGGCACCCGCTGGGGTGCCCGCCCGTCCGTCGGCCGCATGACCCGATCGGGCCCGAGCGGCCGGAGCCGCTCTCAGGCCTGGGCCGAGATGATCTCGCGCATGAGGTCGGCCGTCTCGGTCGGGGTCTTGCCGACCTTCACGCCCGCGGCCTCGAGGGCCTCCTTCTTCGCCTGCGCGGTGCCGGCGGAGCCGGAGACGATCGCGCCCGCGTGGCCCATGGTCTTGCCCTCGGGGGCGGTGAAGCCCGCGACGTAGCCGACCACCGGCTTGGACATGTTGTCCTTGACGTACGCGGCCGCGCGCTCCTCGGCGTCGCCGCCGATCTCGCCGATCATCACGACGCCCACGGTGTCGGGGTCGTTCTCGAACGCCTCAAGGGCGTCGATGTGGGTGGTGCCGATGACCGGGTCGCCGCCGATGCCGATGCACGTGGTGAAGCCGAGGTCGGCCAGCTCGTACATCATCTGGTAGGTCAGCGTGCCGGACTTCGAGACCAGGCCCAGCTTGCCGGGGCCGGTGATGTTCGCCGGGGTGATGCCCGCGTTGGACTTCCCGGGGCTGATCAGGCCCGGGCAGTTCGGCCCGATGATCCGGGTGGTGCCCTTGTCCTTCGCGTAGTTGAAGAACTCGGCGGAGTCCTTCACCGGGATGCCCTCGGTGATGACCACGAGCAGCGGCATCGCGGCGTCGATGGCCTCGATCGCGGCGGACTTGGCGAACTTCGGCGGCACGAAGACCACGGAGACGTTCGCGCCGGTGGCCTCCATGGCCTCCGCGACGGATCCGAAGACGGGGACCTCGTGGCCGCCTTCGAAGGACACGGTCTGACCGGCCTTGCGGGGGTTCACGCCGCCGACGACGTTCGTGCCGGAGTCGAGCATGCGCTGGGAGTGCTTCATGCCCTCCGAGCCCGTCATGCCCTGGACGATGACCTTGCTGTTCTCATCGAGGAAGATCGACATGACGGTCCCTCACTTTCCTGCGGCGAGCTCGGCGACCTTGGCCGCTCCGCCGTCCATGGTGTCGGCCTGGGTGACGAGCGGGTGCGCGAAGTCCGCGAGGATCTTCCGCCCCTCCTCGACGTTGTTGCCGTCGAGGCGGACCACGAGCGGCTTCGTCGCGGCGTCGCCCAGCTTCTGCAGGGCGCCGACGATGCCGTTGGCCACCGCGTCGCACGCGGTGATGCCGCCGAACACGTTGACGAAGACCGCGGAGACCTGCTCGTCGCCGAGAATGACGTCCAGACCGTTGGCCATGACCTCGGCGCTCGCGCCGCCGCCGATGTCCAGGAAGTTCGCGGGCTTCACGCCGTGCGACTCGCCCGCGTACGCGACGACGTCCAGCGTCGACATGACCAGGCCCGCACCGTTGCCGATGATGCCGACCTCGCCGTCGAGCTTGACGTAGTTGAGGTCCAGGGCCTTGGCCTTCGCCTCGAGCGGGTCCTCGGAGGCGGTGTCCACGAGGTCGCCGTGGTCGGGGTGGCGGAACTCGGCATTGTCGTCGAGGGTGACCTTGCCGTCCAGGGCGACGATCTCGCCGGAGCCCGTCTGCACGAGCGGGTTCACCTCGACGAGGGTCGCGTCCTCGGCGCTGTAGACGTCCCAGAGCTTCTGCAGCACGGGGACGACCTTCGCGCCGGTCTCGGCGTCGAAGCCGGCGGCCTCGACGATCTCCTTCGCCTTCGCCTCGTCGATCCCGGTGTTGGGGTCCACGGCCACCCGCGCGAGCGCGTCCGGGCGCTCGACGGCCAGCTGCTCGATCTCCATGCCGCCCTCGACAGAGCACATGGCCAGGTAGTTGCGGTTCGCGCGGTCCAGCAGCAGGGAGAAGTAGTACTCGGAGGCGATGTCCGCGCCGCCCGCGATCATCACGCGGTGCACGGTGTGGCCCTTGATGTCCATGCCGAGGATCTCGGAGGCCTTCTGCTCCGCCTCCTCGGGGGACTTCGCGATCTTCACGCCGCCGGCCTTGCCGCGGCCTCCGACCTTCACCTGGGCCTTGACGACCACGACCGGGGTGCCGATGGTCTCAGCGGCGGCCTTGGCGGCCTGTGGGTCCTCCGCGACGATTCCGGGGAGCACGGGGACGCCGTGCTTCTCGAAGAGATCGCGGGCCTGGTACTCGAACAGGTCCACGGATGTTCGTCCTTCCGTTGTCGTAGGCGGGCGGCGGGCCCTCGTCGGCCCTCGAACCGCCCCTCGAACGCCTCCACCATATCGCCGCGGACCCCCGTCCCAGCACCGCACGACTACGCTGTGACCGTGGCCCCACGATCCCGCAGTCTCACCGGCCGGATCCGCGACCAGATCGGCTTCAGCCTCGTCGCGGTCCTGGTGCTGTTCATGCTGCTGCGCGTGTTCGGCGTCCGCTCGAGCGTCGCAGGCCTCGTGCTCTCGATCGCGCTGACCCTCGCGCTGAACGTGGGCCTCTCCTACATCGGCGAGGCGCGTGCGCGCAGCGCCCGGCGCCGCGCGCAGGACGGCTCCCGCGATCCCCGCCGGTACGACCCCCGCGACGATCTCGACGCCCCCGAGCGGCGCGGCGGGACCCGCGAGGGCCGGCGACGGCAGGGCGGCGGCGACATCCGCTGGCGGGACGACGGCCGCTGACGGCCGCTGACGGCCGACGGGGACGGCGAGCACGCAGGGTGACGGTGACGCAGACCGAGCGCGGGACGGGGCGGCCCGCAGGACGAGCGAGGGAGGATCCATGAGCAGCTGGAGGACCTACGCGAAGGCGGCGCGCAACACCGCCCGTCGGCAGGCGCCCGACCTCGCCCGCCAGGCCCGCGACTCCACCCGCCGCAGCACCGAGCGCGCGGGTGCCTACGCGCGAGCGGCGACGAAGGCGGCCGACGAGGGCACGCGCGAGTCCCGCGAGCACATGCGCGAGCGCGGCCGTCGCTACCGCCGGGACGCCGCCGTCTACACCGAGGCCACACGGCGCCACCTCAAGCGCGCGCGGATCGGGCAGCGCCTGCTCTCGGCTCTGCGCGACGCGGTGATCATGGGCGCCTCGCTGGGCGTGATCTGGTTCGTGGTCACCCGCACCGGCGTGCAGATCCCCTTCACCGCCGTGCTCGCGATCGTGCTCGTGCTCATGGTGATCCGCTTCGGCTGGGCGCTGTGGGTCGGCTTCGGACTGGCGGACGACGAGGACGAGCTCGACGAGAACGAGGACGAGGTGGACGAGGACGGGCGGGCCGACGAGCGCAGCTCCGACGCGCGCCGCCCGGAGCACCCGGAGCGTCGGGACCGCGAGCCCCTGCGCGAGCACGAGCGCACCCGGCGGCGATGAGCCCACGGAACCGGCGATCGACGCGGCTCGCCGGCCTGCACGCGGAGACCGATCCCCGTCGGCCCGCCGTGCTCCCCCTGCTCACTGCGCTGCTGTGCCTCGCACTGGTGATCGCGGTCGTCGGCCTCGTGGAGCACCGGCGGGGCACGACCGGGGGCGACGGCGGTCTGCTGGGAGAGCCGTCGGGCACTCCGTCCGGTCCTGCCGAGGGCGTGCCGACCGCGACCGCCCGCGTCCTCGACGGGCCATCCTCCGAGACCCGGATGAGCGACCGGCAGCGGATCACCGGGGACATCACCCCGAAGTCCGTGGTGGCCAGCGGCCACGGGCACGTGCTCGCGAACAACATGCTGTACAGCCACTCCGTCACGCTCTACGACGCGGCCGATCGCAGCCTCGCCGCGACCGTCCCGGACACGGTGGACATGTCCGCGCTCGGATTCCCCCAGTACCCGGGGACCAGCAGGGGCGCGCCGGTCGAGGCCGCCTGGACCGCCGACGGCCGCTATGCCTACGTCTCGCAGTACCAGATGACGGGCGAGGGACACGGCGCCTCGGGCAACGACGACTGCCGCAACGGGGACGCGACTGGACGGAGCGCGCTGCTGCGCCTGGACGTGGCGACCATGAGCTGGGACCAGACGATCGAGGTGGGGCGGGTGCCGAAGTTCGTGGCCCTCTCCCCCGACGGGTCCCTCGCCCTGGTCTCCAACTGGTGCGACCGCACCGTGTCCGTCGTCGACCTCGAGGCCGCCGAGGTCACCGCGGAGATCCCCGTGGACTCCGCACCGCGGGGCATCGTCGTGCTCCCGGACAACGAGACCGCCTACGTCACCGCGATGTACGCCGACGAGCTGTTCCGTCTGGACATCCCCACCGGCACGAGCGAGCTCGTGCGCGAGACCGGGCGCAAGCCCCGCCACCTGGTCCTCTCCCCCGACGCCACCCGCATGTACCTCACGGAGGCGGGCTCGGACCGCCTCCTCGAGCTCGACACCGCGAGCGGCGAGGTGCTGCGCGAGGCGCCGACGGGACGCGAGCCGCGCTCGATGGACATCTCCCCGGACGGCACCGCGCTCTACGTCGTGAACTACTACGAGGACTCCGTCTCGAAGTTCGACGTCGACACCTTCACCGAGGTCCAGCGCGAGAGCGTGGGCCGCAACCCGGTGGGCGTCGCCTACGAGCCGACGACCGCGAGCGTCTGGGTCGCGAACTACGCGGGAAGCATCGACGTCTTCGACGACTCCGGGCAGGCGTGAGCGCGGCCCGCCCCGTGCTCAGAGCTTCGTGAGCGGGGCGTAGCGCAGCAGCAGGCGCTTGGTGCCGTGGGGCGCCTTGAACTGGACCTCGACCTGGGTCTTCTCGTCCTGGCCGGTGACCTCGGTGACGGTGCCCATGCCGAAGGTGTCGTGGGTGACGCGGTCGCCGACGACGAGCGAGGGCATGTCCGCCGCGGAGCGCGCGCTGCGACCCGAGCCGAAGGACGGGCGCGTGACGTCGCGCCGGCCGCCTCCGGCGCCGCCGCTGAAGGACGGCCCGCGGGAGGAGCCGCCGCGGCCGCCTCCGTGCCCGCCGCCGTAGCCGCCTCCCCCGTAGCCGCCGCTCCCGAAGCCACCGGATCCCGCGTAACCCATGCCCGAGAGGGAGGAGCCCGCGCGCGCGACGTCGAGCACCGGCTCGGGGATCTCGTCGAGGAAGCGGCTGCCGGGGAAGAACTGCGGGGCGCCCCAGGTCGCGCGCATCTGGGCGCGCGTGAGGTAGAGCTTCTCGCGGGCGCGGGTGATGCCCACGTACGCCAGGCGCCGCTCCTCCTCGAGCTGGTCGGGGTCGGCGAGCGTGCGCTGGTGAGGGAAGGTGCCGTCCTCGAGGCCGGTGAGGAAGACGACCGGGAACTCGAGGCCCTTGGCGGTGTGCAGCGTCATCAGGGTGACGAACTGGTCCTCCTGCCCGGGGATCTGGTCCGCATCGGCCACGAGGGAGACCTTCTCGAGGAACTGGTCCAGCAGCGGCGCCTCGGGGTCGTCGGTCGCGGGCAGGGCCGAGCCGTCGGAGTCGTCGCCAGGCGAGGCGGGGGCGGTGCCGCCGTCGGCCGTCCCGGCGTCCCCGTCGTCATCGTCGTCCTCGAACTCGCTCGCGGCGGCCGCGGCGGCCTCCGTCTGGGCCTCGAACTCGCTGGCCACGCCCACGAGCTCGGCGAGGTTCTCCAGGCGCGACTCGTCCTGCGGGTCGTCGCTGTTCTGCAGCTCGGCGTAGTAGCCCGAGCGCTGGAGGACCTGCTCGACGAGCTCCGCCGGACCGGTGCCGCTCGCATAGAGCTCCCGCAGGTCGTCGAGCATCGAGACGAAGGTGCGCACCGAGTTCAGGGAGCGGGTGGCGATGCCGGGGGCCTCGTCGGCCCGGCGCAGGGCGTCGCCGAAGCTGATGCGGTCCTGCTCGGCGAGCAGGGCGATCGCGGCCTCGGCCCGGTCGCCGATGCCGCGCTTGGGGACGTTGAGGATGCGACGCAGGTTGATCTCGTCGTCGGGGTTGGCGAGCACCTGCAGATAGGCGATCGCGTCCTTGATCTCGCGCCGCTCGTAGAAGCGGGTGCCGCCGACCACCTTGTAGGGCAGGCCCACGCGGATCAGCTGGTCCTCGAGGGCGCGGGACTGCGCGTTGGCGCGGTAGAAGATCGCGATGTCGCTCGCGCGGCGGCCCGCGTCCACGAGGGCGTCGATCTGCCGGCCGATGTAGCGGGCCTCGGCCTGCTCGTCGTCGGCGACGTAGAGGGTGATCTTCTCGCCCTCGCCCTGGTCGGTCCACAGGTTCTTCTTGCGCCGCCCCTGGTTCTCCTCGATCACCGCGTTCGCGGCGCTGAGCACGTTCTGGGTGGAGCGGTAGTTCTGCTCGAGCACGATCGTGCGAGCCGAGGGGAAGTCCTGCTCGAACTCGACGATGTTGCGGATGGTCGCCCCGCGGAAGGCGTAGATCGACTGGTCGGAGTCGCCCACCACGGTGAGGTCGGCGCGCGGGTCGTCGCCCACGAGCTCGCGCACCAGGGAGTACTGGGCATGGTTGGTGTCCTGGTACTCGTCCACGAGCACGTGGCGGAAGCGCCGGCGGTAGGTCTCGCGCACGGCGGGGTTCTCGCGCAGCACCTCGACGGTCAGCCCGATGAGGTCGTCGAAGTCCACCGCGTTCGCCTGGCGCAGGCGCTCGGTGTAGGCGGTGAACACCTGGGCGATGGATTTCTCGAACAGGTTCTTCGCACTCTCCGCCTGATCGGCGTAGTCGATGGGGTCGACGAGCTCGTTCTTGAGCGAACTGATCTTCGAGGCGATCCCGCGGGGCGGATTCTTCTTCGTGTCCAGCCCGAAGTCCTTGGCGATGTTCGTGATCAGCCGCAGCGAATCCGCCGAGTCGTAGATCGTGAAGGAGCTCTTGAGCCCGGCGGCCGCATGCTCGCGGCGCAGGATCCTCACGCACGCGGAGTGGAAGGTCGAGACCCACATGCCGCGCCCCGCCGGGCCGACGAGCTCCTCGACCCTCTCCCGCATCTCGGCGGCGGCCTTGTTCGTGAAGGTGATCGCGAGGATCTCGCCGGGCAGCGCCTCCCTCGTGCGCAGCAGATGGGCGATCCGTCGCGTGAGCACGCGGGTCTTGCCCGAGCCGGCGCCCGCGACGATCAGCAGCGGGCTGCCGCGGTGCTCGACGGCCTCGCGCTGGGGAGGGTTGAGACCCTCGACGAGATCGGAGACATCGGGGAGGGGGCCGCGCGGAGCCGCCGACGGCGCTGCGGGCTCGACCGCCGCGGGGGTCCAGGCCCCCTCGGGCTCGCCCTCGTCCTCGGGCGGAGGGGCGTCGTCCTCCGGGGG
>NZ_JAKRMO010000026.1:0-49404 GCF_022346485.1 Brachybacterium sp. ACRRE
CTCGCGGGCCTGACGGTCGTGGACCATGCGCACGGCACGGTCACGGAGCTCTGGGCTGAACTTCTTGGGCATACTCCGATTCTCCTTCGTGAGACTCGGAACGGAACCCAGGGCGCTTCACCGGTGATATGGCATGCCACCGCAGTGCGCGGGCTGGGCTGCGGAATAATTCTCAATCGAACGATGCCGTCCCCCGGTAACGAGGCGGGGCTGCTGCACGCCTACGTCGCCACCAAGGCTGATCGCGAGGACCGGGACTGGTCGCCCGTGTTCTCGATCGCGCCGTCCACGCTCGTGCCTGTGGTGCGCGAGCACTTCGACGATGACAGCGAGCTGCACCGCACAATCGAGCCCGCCCGGTGGGGCCTGCGGCCGTCCTGGGCGAAGGAGAAGGGACCGCGGCCCATCAACGCCCGCTTCGAGACCGTGACGACCAACGGCATGTTCAAGGGTTCCTTCACCTCGCAGCGCGTCGTCGTGCCGATGACCGGCTACTACGAGTGGGTCGAGCAGGAGGATGGCACGAAGCAGCCCTACTACGTCCATCCCGAGAAGGGCGGGCTGCTGAACGCCGCCGGCCTCGCTGCAGCGCGCAAGGAGGGTGACGACTGGGAGGTCACGTTCACGATCATCACGCGTGAGGCGAAGGACGCAGCTGGCGACGTGCATGACCGGATGCCCGCTTACCTCTCGGACGAGAAGCTGGGGGACTGGCTCGCACCCGGCAAGCTCGACGACGATGAGAAGGCCGACCTGCACCAGGGTCTCGGCGAGGTCTCCGAGGACGTCGCGAAGACCCTCGTGACCTACCCGGTCAGTCGCGAGGTTAACAATGCCCGGAAGATCGACCGCACCGACCCCTCGCTCATCGAGAAGATCGAGCTGGACTCGTGAGTCGCACCAAGCCTGAGGGCCAGGGCGCTGAAGCAGGCCGCATGGAGGTGGTCACGTAGTCCTTTTTTTGGTGCGCTGGTTCTGTTGACAGGAGGGCAAAGCATGAAGCGATGGCACGAGTTCCCAACACATCGCAGCGAAGAGTCGGACCCGACCGACTGGGAAAGAGAAGACCTAGCACGCACGACGGATGATCTAACGGTCCTTCGATCGTTGTGGGATGATCCCGTGCCGGAGGTGCGGGGAGCGGCGCGCGGGCAGACCGCGAACCCCGTCGAGGTTCTTGCGGAGGCTCCGGTGGATTCCTCCTCACCGACCGCGCGCGAGAAGTTCGCGCGAGCGACGTTCACGTCACGCGACCACATCGCACTCTTCCTCGATACGACAGAGGACCTGCGGTTCACCGACGACGCGATCTCTACGACGCTGGGTGAAGTGGCCGAGCAGATTCTCTCCGCGAGGGGATGATCGACCGGGTCGCGCTCGCGGCAACGACGCACTGGACGCTGTGACTGCGGCACCTCCGGTGCAGCCACGCGTCGACCCCTCATGCCATCCTCACGATGAAGGAGCTGCAGCAGATGCGCATGGTCAAGCCCGAGCCGCGCTTCGTCCAACTGATGTTCCGCGAAGTCCCGTCCGACGACAGCCCGTCGGCGTCCGGACCGAACCGGCCGCTCGTTGGTGTCTACGAGGACGAGGCCGACGCGATCAGAGCAGAGCTGCGCAACCCCGGTCTCGGGGTCCACTGGATCGAGCTCGAGGTCATCGGTCCTCGCGCTCGCACATCGCGGGAGTTCGTCTGGGTCGCCGTCGACACGGACAGTCCGCTCGCGCCGGAGGTCGACACCAATCCCCGCGCAGTCTTCGGCACGCTCGAACACGCACGATCCTGGGTCGAGGAGCGCGCCCGACGCGGTGAACACCTCCTGCTGTGGCGACTGCCGCTGAATCAGATCGTTCCCACGGACCGCTCGGTCTTCGAGCCGGTCGAACTGGGCTGAACGAGCGCTGCTGGGAAGGAAAGGCGACGTCATGGAGTGGTACAGGTCCACAGAGTGGTCACTGGGGGAACAGGAGCGCTTCGAGCTGAAGCTGCGTCGAGCCCGTACGGAGAACAGGGGTGACTATCTTCGCATCAAGGGCTTGGCTCTCGAAAGTGCTGGACTCATCGCTGCCGCACGGGCGTTGTACGTGAGAGCCGCTGTCGAGGCCGGCGGGGGCGAGTTCACGCAGAGTGCTGCAATAGAGCACCTGGCGGATTCTCTGTTCGACGACGATCCGGCAGAATCCGAACGGCTGCTGCGCAAGATCATCGCAGTGAACCCCACCTTGAACGGCACGTCCCACATGGAAGAGGTCCACCTCGCGGAACTCCTCATTCGCCGGGGTACGGCAGAAGGGATGGCCGAGTCTCTCGAGCTCCTGGACTCGTGGGATGCGCGGGGCGCGGGTGACTTCCCAGCCCAGCTCTTCGAGGCAGCGGTCGCTCGAGCTCGTTGGAACAATGCCGCAGGCGAGACGCTTGCCGCTGCCAAGTGGGCAGGTCGGGCGCTCGAGCTCGCTGAACCTGAGTCACCGTTGACCGAGACCCCGGGCCTCGCGGTGCAGGACCCCGATGATGCCCTGGTCGAGTGGCTTTCGCAGCTTGCCGAGCGAGGAACATTCGGTCGTGCGCGGTGCGCCCGCACGGACCCTTCGCTCATCGATCCGCTGAACGAAAAATGACCCCTCTGCCGGAGGCCCCGCGCAACCCCCGTCACGGGCGTGCGATCACCGCGGTTTTGACCCCGACGTCGTCGATCCAGTCCACCGTGCCGTCCACCGTGACGACATGCCCCGACTCCTCCGGATCGTCGGAGTCCCAGCAGATGCGATGGTTGTCCGGCGTGCTTCCGACGAGCCGCCACACGCCACCGTCCTCACGGGCCTCCTCGACGCGCACGACCTGATTCTTCAGCCTCTTTCCCACGCGGCCGAGTGCCGTTGGATCGAAGGGGGAGTCGGCCACCGGAATGCCGTCAGCGTCCCTCTCTACAGGCACCTCGAGCTTGGCTCGGGTCACCTTCGTCTGGTCGACGCCCCGGTACTGCTCGTGGGACTTCACGGTCCCGGTGAGCACCGTCGACGCACCGATCTCCAGGTCGACCAGGTTCGTGGTGCGCCAGACGACCTCGTGCCCATCCTCCGTGCGCATCGTGATGAGCTGGAACGGCTCGTCCCCGTGGGGCCAGGCGTACTTCTGCTGCGTCCCTTCGTAGATGTTCGTGATGGTCACGGGAATGTTGCGGAGGCGCTCCTTCTCCTGGCCGATGAACCCGGCGGCAGCCGACTGGACACGATCGACCTGCGCCTTCTCCCGGGCGGCTTCGCGCTGCTTGCGCCCGTACACGGCGACCGCGGAGGCGACGGTCCCCATCCCCTTCTCGCTGACGAACCCGTTGTCCAGCAGCGTGGAGAGGTTCCGTCCGTAGTCCGTGTCCGTGTCGACCTCGCGGGCTGCCGCGATCACCTCGTCGACGGTGCCATCCCGCAGAAGCTCCTGCGCCTGTGCGTGGGCCTCGTCCTTCTCCTTGCGCTGTGCGGCGTTGTCGTAGTTCCCGTACTCGAACATGCCGTCCAGGCTGTCGACCGTCGAGACGGTCCCCCACTCGGTGGCGTTGCCGCGACCGACGAACCTCTTGCCGTTGTCCGAGGCGACCAACGCGCGGGCGATCAGCTCGCGGTTGTCCATCACGGGCACAGGAAGCGGGTCAGCGCGCATGTCGTCGTCGATCTGCTCGGTGAGGTCCATGCCCAGGGCCCACAGCCCCTTGGGCTTCACGCCGAGGAACGTCTGCACGCACGTGGACCCCACCTGGAGCATCTCGCCGGTCTCCGGGTTGGACACCAGGAACGTCTGGTTGCGGTCGCGGAACTGTCCGCAGTGGTCGCATCGCCCCGGCTCCGGTCGCCACTCGCCGAAGTCTCGGCCTGCACTGCGGAGCATGAAGCTGTCGGTGCCCGGCTCACGGTCGAGGACGGCGTCGAACGACCAGCCCTCGTGGCTGATCTCGGGCCTGTTCAGGACGAATGTCGTCGTCCGCTCTTCGATCATCGCCCCGGGGAACGCGCCGCCGCGGAGCTCGTCCTCAGTCGGTAGCCGGCGCTTCACGGTGTCCGTGCGCTCGAACGTGAACCGTTCGTCGATGCCTTCGCGTGCGAGGCGCCGGTTCGCCTTCTCGATGATCTCCTCCGCGCGCTCCGCGAAGACGGTGTCCATGCGGACGGTGCGACGCTGCCGGTCCTCCTCCGCGCGCTCGCGCGCCAGAGCAGAGTCGATCTCGTCGACCGGACGGGGAGGCTGGGCGATGTCCACCACGGCTTCTCGACGCGCGATGGTCCCGAACTCGCCCTTGTTGCCGGCCTCGCCGGTGTCCCGCTTGCGGATCTTGGTGCTGGTCACGACCTATCCCCTTCTCCACTGGTGCCCGGGTGTGGTTCAGTGCTCGCCCGGGCGGCGACCGAAGGACTCCTGCAGCTGCGCCTTCAGCGTGCGCACGCGCGCCTCGGCGGCCTCGATCTCCCGGACTGCGGAGCGCTCAGACTGGAAGTTCACGCCTCCGCTGTCGCCGAGTCCCTCGATCGCCTCGACAGGACCCCCGAGGACCTCTCCGGCGCTGGGCGCCCGGCCGGTGAAGTCCATGAGGTAGTCGGATGCCTGGTCGCCGATCCGGTAGGCAGAGCCGTCCTCGGCGCGGACGAACAGCTCGGCTCCGTAGTGCGGCTCCGGGTTGTGGCCGTACTCCTCGACCTCCTCGACGCTCGCGTCCCAGACAGCGACCAGGGCAGTCCCCTCGGGCATGTCGTCGTTGAAGCGGGTGATGTCGCTCGGCGTCGAGCGGGCCAGTGCGCCCTCCTTGGTGGCGAAATGGTCGGCCAGTGCACGGGTATCCAGCGGAGGCTGGGACGAGCCCTGGGCGGTGGTCACCGCGAGATCAGCCTCGCTGCGGCGGGTGTGGCCGAACTGGCCGCCGTTGCCCTGCTCGCCGGTGTCGCGCTTGCGCGTCATGTGGGTGTTCATGCCTGATCCTTCTTCCATGTTCCAGTGACGATGGTTCCTGCGGGGACGGTGGCTCCGGGTTCGACGACAGCGTCCTTCTCGATGCGCGCACCGTCGCCGATGCGGGCGCCGTCTCCGATCTGCCCGCGCAGGTCGACGTGCACGCGGTCCCCGACCAGGACGCCTGCGCCGATGGATGCGTCCTTGCGCACGCGCACCCGGTACCCGAGAGTCGCGGCGTCGCCCACCCTCGCTGCCTTCTCGAGCTTGCAGCTGCCGCCGGCGCGCACTCCGGCCCCGATGTGCGCGCCCGTGGACAGGGTCGCGCGCGGGCCCAGCACCGTGCCGCGGCCGACACCGGATCCTTCCGTCATCCATGCGCCCGCGCCGAGACGGGCGTGGTCCCCGACCCAGGTGCCGGGGCCCATGATCGTGCGGTCGCCCAGGGACGCGCTCGTGCCGACGCGGGAGCGCAGGCCGACGGAGCTGTCTGCGCCGACGCTTGCGTGCGAGCTCACGCGGGAGGATGCGCCCAGGGTGCTGCCCGGCCCGACGAGCACTCCGCTGTGGACGCGTGCGCCGACACCGGCGTGCACGTCGGCGCACAGGGTGCTCTTCCCGATGCGCGCGCCGGGGGCGATCACGGCCCCGGGGCCGACCGCGGCCCCCTCCTCGATCGTCGCCCGCCGGGACACGGTCGCCCGCGGGTCGATGCCTTCGAGAGGGGGCTCGTCGTCTGCCGGCGGCTCCCACGCCTCGTCCCCGAGGGACGGGAGGTGCGTGCAGGCGATGTCGCCGGCCCCGCGTTCGATCTCCGTGGTGAAGAGTTCCACGTCGACCCACTCGGGGTCTTCCGCGAGGAGCCTGTGGGTGCGGATCCCCGTCTGAGCCAGTGCCAGCTTCTCGTTCTTCCTCAGGGAGTCCCAGAGCTGTTCGATGGCTGCGGGGCGGCGGCGGACGGGGATGTCGCGGACGAGCTGATCGTCGGGCACCGATTCCAGTGCGGGACGGGGCGAGAACACAGCGGGTGCCTCGTCCTCGCGGTCGTCTCGCACCGCCAGGGCGAGGGCGCTGGAGGCGAGGAACGCGTCCGCGCAGAAGGTGTCGTCGGACTGGACGTATGCCTGCAGTGCGGCGCGTCCGAGCTCGTCCCGCTGACTGCTCGTCAGTCGCGCGGCGATGCGGGCGTCCGGAGAGTCGGCGATCCCGGACTGCGCGGCGCCGAGGTCGACGACTGCTTCGAGCCGGTGGAGGGTTCCGAACTCGCCCTTGTTGCCGGCCTCTCCGGTGTCGCGCTTGCGGATCTTGGTGCTGGACTTCATCGGGTTCCTCCTTCCCCTCTCTCCGGGCCTGCCTCATTTGAAGAAGTGGGCGGGTTCCCTCTCGCCACGGCGGAACGGAGCGCCGGTGGCGGTTCAGAAGTCGAAGTCGTCCGGAGCGTCCTCGTCGGCAGCCTCCTGGGGTGCCTCCGCGCCGTCGGAGTCATCGGAGTCGTCGTCGGCCGGAGGGTCGGGTAGCTCCTCGGGGTCCTCACCGAGGTCGCGACGGATCAGACCGATCACCGCATCCAGGCGCTCCATGCGCTCCTCGAGCTCGTCCCGCTGGACGACCAGGTGCTCCAGGCGCATCTGCGAGGCCTCGACCTTCCCCTCGGACTCCGACGTGCCGGCCACGACCCGCGTGGGGCACGGGTAGGGGACTCGCACGGATTCCTCCGAGAACTTCCAGTCGTCCCCGTCGGCGGTCGCGCGGTTGAGGGCGTCCAGACGCAGCCTGGTGCACTCGGCGCAGATGACATCGACGTCGTAGCCGTTCTCGTGGGAGACGAGGGTGGGGCCGTGCAGCTTGCGGACGGATTCGATGAGCGAAGCCATGGTTCTCCTTCGGTGGGGTCTACCCGGTCCAGTGGGCGGATCGCCCGTGCCGCGGGACGATCACAGGGACGCCATGACCGCGTCGGTGGACTCGAACGCTGTTGCACCCAGCGCGAGCAGGGCATACCCGGACAGGGCGGCGCACAGGGCCCATTCGCGTCCGCTGCCCGCGTTGCCCAGGATGGGCAGGGCGACGTTGCCGTCCTCGTGCCACAGCGGAGACGCCGTATCTCGGGGAGGGCGCATCACCAGAGGCCAGGTCGGGAAGGGCAGGCTCTCGGTGGTCAGCAGGTCCCCGGCCAGGTGGACGCACACCCCCAGGCCGACGGAGAGCGGCAGCCAGATCGCGACAGTCGGCGCGGCCGCCGCGACGACGATCCCCGCGCCGGCGCCCACCAGCCACGGCAGCAGGGAACCGTCCACGACCTTCAGCGCCCGGGTCGCGAACACGCACATCAGGGTCACGACCACGACCGCGCCGACCTGCACGTCGCCGAGGAGGGGGACGCTCACGCTCCAGCCTGCTCCGGCGACGAGTGCGGTCACGGTGGTGAACACGAGCGCCGAGAGCAGCGTGTGGGTGGCCCCGCGGTGGCCAGTGATGGCACCGATGGCCGAGGTGATCGACTTCGACGCCGCGCCGGCGGAGCGGGCGATCGTCGCGCTGGGGTGGTCGACGTCCGGGAGGAGGGCCGCGCCGGTGGTCACGATCGCTCCTGCCAGCACCTGTGGCCCGTCCAAGGACAGGGCGTTCACGCCGAGAGCATGCCCGGAGATCTCGGCCGAGCCGAACAGTGCCATCCACGCGGCGGTGCCGCTGATGGCATGGTGCCCGCCCATCATCTTGGTCCCCTCCCGCCGCTGCGGTCTCGTGCTCTGGGCCTGACAGTGGGCGCACCGGGTCTCAGGCGGGACGCGTCGTCACCGGTACGAGGGGCCGGTGTGGAGCGTGCCGGCGCGCAGCATCGACAGGCGTCGCTGCAGCAGCTCCTCGAGCTGGCGTTCGGTTCTGCGTTCGCTGATCTGCTGCCAGTGCGTCTTCGGGCGCTTCGCCTGCGGCCTGGGAGAGGTGCCGATCAGGCATGCGTCCTCGTCGGCGTCCTGGGTGCATACGGCGGGCTCGCGGCATCGACGGCACGGCCACACCGCGGGAACCGAGGCCTCAGGGTGCAAGGGCACCGTCGTGGTGATCTCGCACTGCCCGCACAGGTAGTCGACCTCGTGCGTGCGCAGGGGGACGACATGCCCTGGGTTCTCCGAGGAGACCGCGCGGTGGGGGATGGACCCCACGAGGAGGGTGGAAGTCACTGGCTCACCGCCAGATCCTCGTGCTCGATCACTTCGATGAGCCCCAGCTTCTGCAGGGACTCGAGCATGGAGACGTCGTCGGCGGGATCGATCCAGGCGATGTTCCCGGTGGGGCGTTCGCGGCCGGTGAAGGGGGCGAACAGTGAGGTCACCAGGACCAGCGGCACCGGGTTGTCCCAGCGCGGCCCGGGGTCAGCGCTCTCCCTGCCGGCGAGCAGCGTCGACCAGGTGTCCTCGTCGGTGGTGGAGTCCAGGTCTTCGCGCTGCACGGCGGTGGCCACGATGGACTCCTGTACGGCGGTGGCGATGACGATCGCCTGCTCGAGGCGCATCAGGAACAGCAGGTCGCGATCATCCTCGTCGAGATACTCCTCGCCGATCACCGCGGCCAGCAGCTCGTCGTTGCGGTCTGCGTTCACCACGCGCGAGCCGATGCGGATGGAGAACAGGGTGTCGGGGGCCGTCTTCGTGGGATCAGGGGTCCAAGTGCTCATCGCGACTTCCTCGATCGTGGGATGTAGGGCATGCACTCACTCCAGTGGGCGGGAGAATCCGCAGCGGACATGAAGAGCGGGGAGCGCCCCGTACGCTCCCCGCTCAGCAGGACTGCCCTACACCCCTGCACTGGTGACAGTGGGCGGGGGCGAAGGTGCTGTGTGATCAGGTGCTTGCCTGCCGCCCGGCGCGCGCCGCCGCGGCTGCGCCACGCAGCTCCGTCCCGTCCTCGCTGTACACCCGGTCCGACGCGGCCTTCGGCACCCTCCGTCGGTTCCACGGGTCGTCGTCCGGGAGCTGCTGGATGGCGTCCTCGAAGGACTCCCCGCCCGTGTACTGGGCGATCTGCGACTTCGACGGCGCCGGAGAGTCGCACGTGGTGGCCCCCAGTGCGGTCAGGCGCTTCTCGTACTCGCGGAAGTCCGCGTAGTAGCTCTTGAACACTCCCGGCTCCGCCTCCGTCTCGAAGACCCCGACACCGAGGCGGGCGCGCCTGTCGTTGGCGACGTTCCCCGGGATCCGCGGGACCATCGTGGGGTCGTTCAGCGCCAGGCGGCGGTTGCTGTCGGTGGGCTTGGCGCCCAGCAGGATCTTGTTCTGCAGGTTCGTGCGGAGATCGGGCGTGATGCCCGTGTTCTGCGAGGCGACCTGCGTGGACAGCAGCAGCTTCATGTCCACGAAGCGCAGCTCGGCGGCCGTCTTCTTGATGAACCTCTTCAGCCGTGCCTTGTTGGAGTTGGTCTGCTCGGCCTCGATCCGGATCGGGTCGTCCTTGGAGATCTTGGGGACCTCCTCGGGCAGGAGCAGGCCGGTGAGCTCGTCGACCACGACGAAGATCGGGGGGAACTGCTCGGAGGCGGGCAGTTCGGCGGCCTTCACGACGCCGTGGCGCTCCAGGATCTCCGAGCGCCGCTGCCCTTCGTCGTAGATCAGCCCCATGGTGGTCACCGACGCCTCGAGGCTGTCGCAGCCCCAGAACCCGGGGGCGCAGAACTTCTTGGCCCACAGGAAGTCGACCTTCTTCGCCGGCACGTCGACGATCGCCAGCTGCATGCCGCGGGAGAGCGCACCGAAGATCGCCGCGTTGATGGTGACGGTCTTGCCGGCGCCCGAAACGCCGTTGATCGCGGTGTGAGGACCGGACTCGAGGTCGAGGGTGAACCGCGGGGAGGCGGCGTCCGCGCGCTCGGGGAGGATCCGACCCAGGGGCAGCTGGGCCCATGCTTCGCGGTCCGTGGCGCGGTCCGGGACCTTTTCGTCGAAGGGGTAGGGGATCGCGGCAGGGAACGTGGGGGGCTGGCCGGGGACGATCTGTGCGGACAGGGACTTGGGGGAGACGTCGACGTACCAGCCGGGGGCGCCGACGACGTTCTCGGCGACCTCGGTGAGCTTCTCGTCGTGCTTGGAGGGCATGTAGGACCGGGGCAGGCGCAGCTCGAATCCGCCTCCGTGGCGGGCGGAGACCTGCACATCCCACGGCTTGACGGACAGGGCGTTGGCGACGGCGCTGCGGCAGCGCACGACGTCCTCGCTCAGCCGCTCCAGGACTCCTCGCCCCAGGTGGGGTTCGTACTGGGTCATGGTGTAGCCGGGGTTGGCGTGCTCGAGGCGGGCGGCCTCGCGGTCCCCGTCGGACGGCTTCGCGTCGGTGCGCAGCGTGGCAATCAGGCGGGTCGAGCCTCGCTCGGAGGACACCTCGGTGACCGTGCGGATGCGCTCGAACGTGACCGTCTCGGTGTCGGGGTCGAAGCTGGAGACCTTGAAGCCGACGCCTGCTTCGTCGCTGATCTTCTTCTCCACGGCGAGCACGTGGGCGTCGTTGTAGGGGTCGAAGCCGGGGATCTTGTGGCTGGTGCGCTGGATCTGGGTGCTGCTGCCCATGGTCTCTCCCTTCAGTTGCCGGTGGTCGCGAGGTTCTCGTCGGAGAAGCTGTTGGCGACCTCGGCGAGGACTGGCTGGTAGGCCAGGTACAGGCCCTGCGCGATCTCGCTGAGCTGAGGGGTGATCTCGCCGACGAGGGTGGGGCCGTCCGCGGTCTGCCGATCAGCCTGGGTCTGCAGGTGGTTGAGCAGGGCGGAGATCTCCGGCTGGGAGGCGAAGCGGGAGCGGGCGACGCGGACGAGGGAGCTGACGGCTCGGGCAGGGTCGGATGTTCCCAGGGGGGTGAGGTCGCCTTCGGAGACGAGCTCGCACAGCGCGACGGTGTCCAGGGCGGACAGGGCCATCGAGGCATGCTCGAAGCTCTCGACCAGGGCGAGGGAGGCGATGGAGGCCCAGTCGGAGTCCTCGTTGTCGTCGGGCACGAAGATCGGCGCGATGTCGATCGCGTCGAGGTCGGGGTCATCGACGCCGTTCCACCACGAGCGGATGCGGTCCTGGGTGGCGGGGTCGTCGGCGTCGAGGTCGTAGAGGGCCAGGATGTCGAGCCATCCGCCGCTGTCGACGTCGTAGAGCCCGTTGCCCCACATCTCGAAGGCGATGCGCAGTGCCCAGGCGTCGTCGCTCTCGGGGATCGTTCCCTCGTCGGTGGCGATGTCGTAGCGGTCGCGCAGGGCTTCCGGGAGCCACATGAACGGGTAGCGCAGTGCGTCGGGGCGGACGCCCGGGGTGCCGCGCAGGGGCGCACCGTCTGTGTAGCGGGGCAGAGGGATGGAGACGGCCGGGGAGGTGACGAGATGGTCGTCGTCGAGCCCGAGGACGTCGCGAGCCAGGCCGACCCTGAGCGCTTGCGGGATGATGCGCTCGGGAAGGGTGAGGCTTTCTCCGGGCTGCAGCAGGTATCGGACTCGTCGGGTGTGCATGTGTCCTCCAGGGGTGGTTCGTGCGTGCACCCTCCCCATATGCGAAGGAGCGCCCGCGCCCCGGGGTCGTGACGGTCCAACCCGACGTGTTCGTGCGTATCTGTGCTGGTCAGCAGACGGTTGCGGGCGTAGCCAGGCATCGATCCCCACGGTCTCCACCCGCGGTCCACCCAACGAACGTGCAGGTTGGGGCGGGAACCCCCTCATCCCCTACATACTCTCTCTATCTCTTTAGAAGAGAGATGTATGTATGTATGAGGGGTTCATGTTCTCCAATCCCCTATAGAAGGTCATGTTCCGCGCGTCGGGATGGGGGATATGAGGGAATTCCGCGAACGACCTGCGCGGATTCATGCCAGAGCGCGGGGGAGCGATGGCGGAGCCGGTGGGGAACACCCCTCACCTCCACGCCCATCTGGCCCGTCCCGCGAGGAGCTCTCCCCGCCCACTGCACCCTTCGCATGGCACGACTCGCGGAAGGAGCCAATGTGAGCACAGGCGGCTTCGTCCACCTCCACACCCACTCGGAGTACAGCGACTTCGACGGACTGTCCTCGGTCAAGCGCCTCGTCCAGGCAGCCTCCGGTGACCACCAGGGCGCCCTGGCGATCACCGACCACGGGCGCCTGGCCGCACTGTGGTCTTTGCGCACCGCCTGCGCCGACGTCGGCGACGTCAAGGCGATCCCCGGGATCGAGGCCTACATCGTCGTCTCCGGCACCCGAACCGACCCCGGGACGATCCAGGTCGCCGCCGACTCGGACGACCTCGACGCCGGAGGATCCAGCTCCCCCGGGAAGGGCTCGAGCACGAAGACGAAGAAGTACGAGCACCTCACGCTTCTCGCCGCCACACGCACCGGCCTGCGCAACCTCATCGAGATGTCCAACGCCTCCCAGGAGACGAAGACCGGGAAGTACCGGCTGATCGACTACGAGCTCCTCGCAGAGCACGCCGAAGGACTGATCGTCCTCACCGGATGCGTCGGCGGGCCGGTCGCGGGACCCCTGTCGCGCATCACCGGCGAAGACCCCGACGCCGACGACGCCGAAGCCGCGCGGGCTCAGCAGAACCTCGACAAGCTCGTGAGCGCCGTCGGCCACGAGAACGTGTACATCGAGGTCGCCGACCACGGACAGGACGCCCAGGAGCGCGCCCTGCACGGCCTCTACGAGATCGCCCAGCGCAACGACCTGCCGGTCGTTGTCGCCAACGACTCCCACTACGTCGACGAAAGGGACCAGGTCGTCCACGAGGCGCACATGGCCCTGGGCCAGAAGGGACTGACCGTCAGCTCCCCCGACCGCTACCACTTCAGCGGACACGGGCAGTTCTTCCGCACCGAAGCCCAGATGCGGGCCGTGCGCCCAGACGACGAGACCTGGCAGAGGGGATGCGACGAGACCGTCCGCATCGCCGCCCGCATCGACGAGGACATCTTCCCCGAGACCCGCCTGCGCGTGCCCAGCTTCCCGATCCCCGCATGGTTCACCCGCGGCCTGCAGGACGGCACCTACAAGCGCTACACCGTCCCTGCCTCCGCAGCCGACGGCACCGACCCCGTCACGTTCTCCTACTTCATGCACCGCGTCCACGCCGGAGCCACCGAGCGCTGGGGGAGGGACCTCCCGGCCGAGGTCTCCTCCCGCATCAAGTTCGAGATGTCCGTGATCTGCCGCCTCGGCGTCATGGACTACTTCCTGCTCGTCGCCGACCTCATCGCCTGGGCCCGCTCCGACTGGACCGCCGAGGACTGGGTCAGCAGCCACGACACGGACACCGTGCGCGAGGACCGCGCGCTCAAGGATCCGATCTCGGTCGGCCCCGGCCGCGGCTCCGCCCCCGGGTCGGCCGTCTCCTACAGCCTCAGCATCGTCGGCGTCGACCCCATCGCAAACGGCCTGCTCTTCGAGCGCTTCCTCGACCTCGAGCGCTTCGAGATGCCCGACATCGACGTGGACTTCGAGAAGGAGCGCCGCGCCGAGGTCATCCACTACCTCTCCGTGCGCTACGGGCACAACAACGTGTGCCGCCTGGGCATGCACGGCACCAACAAGATGAAGCGCGCCCTGGACAGTGCCGGCCGCTACCTCGAGATTCCCGTGACCCAGGTGGCAGAGGTCAAGAAGCAGCTGCCCCAGGACGGGGCGGACCTGCGCATGCTCATGGACACCGACCCGCCCGACACCAGCTCGCTGAGTGAGAAGGACGCCGACGCGCTGCTGGAGCGGCACGCATCGGGTGAGACCCTGCGCAGGTACCTGGCCACTGCCGACGATGAGATCCGCTCCATGGTGGAGTACGCGGCGGTCCTCGAGGGCGTCGTGGTCAGCCCCGGCATGCACGCCTGCGGAGTCGTCGTCTCCGACGAGAACCTCACCCCGCTGGTCCCCATGCGCCTGGACAAGGGCGAGTGGGTCACCGAATGGGACGGCCCGGACGTCGCCGACTTCGGACTGCTGAAGATGGACGTCCTCGGTCTGCGCACCCTCGACATCGTCAAGGCCACCCAGCGCAACGTCCTCGACGAGCACGGCGAGATCGACTTCGACCTCGGGACGCTGCACACCGACGGGGCCCGCGGCGAGACGACCTGGGACCTCCTGGGCCGAGGCGACTCCACGGGGGTGTTCCAGCTCGAGTCCGAGGGGATGCGCGAACTGCTCACCACCGCCCACCCCCGATCCCTGGACGACCTCTCCGCCCTCATCGCCGCCTACCGTCCCGGCCCCATGAGCGCCGGCATGCACACTGAATGGGCCCTGCGCGCCGGTGGCAAGGCGCCCGTGTCGTACGACGCTCTGAGCTCGGACCGCGCCGAGCAGGAGACCATCGGATCGGTCCTCGGGGAGTCTCAGGGCGTCATCCTCTTCCAGGAACAGATGATGCGCCTGGGCAAGATCGTCGGGAAGTTCGACGCCGTGCGCGCGAACAACCTGCGCCGTGCGATCTCCAAGAAGAAGCAGAAGCTGATCGACTCACTCAAGCCGGACTTCATCGCCGGCGCGCAGCGCGAAGGCGTCGGCGAGGACGGGAAGACGCCCGTGCCCGCCTTCTCCGCCGAGACCGCGGAGCGGCTGTGGACGGCCTTCGAGGGATCCGGGTCCTACGCGTTCAACAAGTCGCACACCACCGCCTACGGCGTGCTGTCCTACCAGACCGCCTACCTCAAGGCGAACTGGCCCCCGGAGTTCGGCGCCGCAGCCCTGCGCTTCACCGGCTCCGGGAAGGACAAGGCGCACTTGCGCGTGGGCACCATCCGGTCCCTGCGCGCCGAGGGCGTCGAGGTGATGGCCCCCGACATCAACGCCTCCGACGAGTTCACGATCGCGCGCGAGGGGAAGGTGTGGATCGGCCTCGGGGAGATCAAGGGCGTCGGATCGATCGCCGCCGAGGTCGTCGCCGAGCGCCGACGCAACGGCCCCTTCACCTCCATGGGGGACCTCGCGACCCGCGTATCGGTCACCGCCACCAACTCCGACGGGAAGCAGTCGACGAAGTCCCTGACCAGCGCCCAGCTGGCCGCACTCGCCCAGGCCGGCGCCTTCGACTCGTTCGGCGACGGATTCCGGCTCGGCCACGTGATCGCCGCGCGCGCGATCCGCAAGGACCCGCAGCTGAGGATCGCCCAGATGGAGTACTCGGTGCTGGAGAAGGCGGCCCGGCAGCGTGAAGTGATCCTCGCGATCACCGGGACGCACCCCACCAAGACCCTGGCCCGCCAGATCGGCGCCCTCTACCAGCGCCGCGCAGGGGATGACGCTGCACCCAAGCCGCCGCTGGGCCTGCACCGCCTGCCGAGCTCTGACGGATCGCGCATCCACACTCTGGGGGTCGTCTCGGCCTTCACCGAGCGCAGAACGCGCCGCGGGTCCTGGATGGTCACCCTCGAGGTCGAGAACTCCCACACATCCATCCAGTGCGTCGGGTTCTCCGACGTCCACGCATCCCTCAAGGAGCTCGGCATGCCCGCCGTCGGTGACCTCGTCGAGCTCCGCGGGCAGGTGCGCGTGCGGGAGGTCGAGCGGGAAGTCGTCGACGAGGAGACGGGGGAGACCAGCACGCAGGTGACGACCGAGCGCTCGATCGTCCTGTCCGACGTCGAGTACATGGACGTCGAGGACCCCGACCGCGACGCCGAGGGTGACCCGGAGCTGTCGGTCGGTCGACTGCTCGCGGACGGGGCAGACCTTCCCCCGGGGCGCTCTGCCCCAGAGCGCGATGCGCCCGCGGCTCCCACGCGCGCGCAGGAGCCGTCGCCGTCGTCTCCCGATAGTGACGATGAGGAGGAGTTCGAGCCGATGTCCGCGCCCTCGCCTTCTCTCGAAGCGGAGACGAGGAAGCACGCTGAGGACGAGGCACCGTCACAGGTCGCCGTCCGCGTCCCGGCAGCACGAGGCCGAAAGCCGTCCGCCGCCGCCACCACCACGGAGAGCGAGGACGCAGACCTGGAGACTGTGGCCGACAGTGACCAGTGGAAGAGGCTCCGCGAGGCCCTGCGACTCGCCACGGGTAACGAGTTCATTCTCGCCCGCCCTCGGCGCAACTCCACGACCGGCAACGACGTCGGCACCTTCCTGCGCGTGGAGACTCCGCACGGGGCCGCACTCGTCCCCGTGTCCGCCCAGCGCCGGCTGTCCAACCTCGCAGCAGCCGGGCGCCTTCCGGCGGTGGTCTCCAGCGACAAGCTGCGCTGCGTCGTCATCGACACCCGGCAGTGGGACCGGCACCTGCGGGCGATGACAGACGCCATCAACTCCGGGTTCATCGACCCCTCGGCGAGCAGCGTCGACGGCGTGGAACCCACTGCCTTGCGGACCGCATGAACCCGTCCCGGCGTGAGCGTCCCGTGGGACCCAGCCCCCGCCCACTACAAGGGCACACGGGGAGTTCCCGTGACGGCCCCCGGGCCGACGCCATGTGACAGAGCACGAGCGATGTCACGACCACGAAAGAGGAGTTCACATGGCTATCGACGGCAACGCACACGTCATCGTCGGGCAGCTCACGGCCGACCCCGAGCTGCGCTACACCCAGTCGGGCGTCGCGGTCGCCTCCGGCACCATCGCCCACAACGACCGCGTCTACAACAAGGACGCCGGCGAGTGGCAGGACGGGGACCCGCTGTTCATCCGCTACTCGTACTGGCGCGAGTCCGGCGAGAACTTCTCGGAGTCCCACAGCAAGGGCGACCGCGTGATCGCCGTCGGGAAGTTCAAGCAGAACAACTTCACCGACAAGGACGGCAACGAGCGCACCAGCATCGAGCTCGTCATCGAGGAGGCCGGCCCGTCCAACCGGTACGCCACGACCACCGCCACGCGCGTCAAGGGCAACGGCAACAAGGCCTCCGGCTCCAAGCAGAAGGCCAAGGCGAAGGCCGGCGCGTCCTCGAAGGCGTCGTCCAGCGACTCCCAGTCCGACGGCGACGACGACTTCGACTTCTGAGCCGGACCACCTCCCAGAGGCCGCCGACCCACCCACCCAGGGTGCGTCGGCGGCCTTCACGGCACCAGAGAGGCCACACCCGTGCAGTTCCGACAGAACCGGCGACCGATCCGCATCCAGCGCTCATGGCCAGGCACCATCATGTGGTTCCTGTCCTCGCGGCTGGCCATCGCCATCCTCGCCGTCCTCGGAGCCCTGATCATCGCGGGCATCCTCGCGTTCACGCGCCCCTGGCAGGCCTTCACCGACGATGACGACGTCGTCCTCGTGCCCGTCCCCGTGCCAGTCGCCGTCCCGGCCAACAGCGAAGATCAGACCCCACTCGACACCGACGGCGACGGTCTCCCGGACCTCCGGGAGAAGGCCGAAGGCACCGACCCGAAGAAGGCCGACACCGACGGGGACGGGGTGAACGACTCCAACGAACTCCACGACGGCACGAACCCGCGGAAGAAGGACACCGACGGGGACGGTCTCGAGGACGGCGACGAGCAGGAGCGCGGCACCGACCCGTTGAAGAAGGACACCGACGGCGACAAGACCGACGACGGCGACGAGGTGAAGAAGAAGACCGACCCCCTCAAGGCGGAGAAGAAGAAGGACGAGAAGGAGAAGAAGTGAGCGAGCTGCTGCGCGCCGCCGCCACCGCCTGGAACCTCCTGCACGACCATCCGTGGCTGCTCGCCGTTGCCGGAGCGATCCTGCTCATCGTCTTCGTGCTGCGGTCACCTGCCGGAGGGGCCTGCAGCAGCCGCGATCCCCGTCGCACATTCACCGCGGCCGAACGCGCGCACGCGTTCCAGCGCGCCGGAATGCGCTGCGAGCACAAGTCCATGTTCTGGGTGCGATGCACGAACACCGCCACTCAAGGCGACCACGTCTTCCCCTGGTCCCAGGGCGGCCGGACAGCGATGAGCAACCAGCAGGCCCTGTGCGCCTTCCACAACAACCGCAAGTCCGGGGCCGTGCCGACCCGGATGTACATCCTGCGCCTGCAGCGCCGGCGACGCCGCTACTTCCCATCCGGAGAACAGGCCCGCATCGAATGGCGGCCCGGCGCCGCCCTCTGACGCCCGCAGTCGACCAGGCCGGAGCGAACTGCAGGACGCGCGCACCCGAGGCACGCCAGGATCCCTTCGCTGCGACGAGCACGAGGTACAGCACCGCCGCATAGGAAGACGTCTCCGGGGTCGTCGTCGACAGGGGAGAGACGCCCCTCAGGGAGAGGGTCACAGATCGCTCGCACACCGATTCCCCGTCCGGGCGATACCCGAACCCGACGACCGTCGCCCCCTTGGACAGCTCCAGCGGAGACCCGGCCTCGAAGGACGACTGCACGACCTCGTCCAGGCCCGGTGCATCGATCGCGATGTCCGCGTCCTGCGTGATCGCCTCGCTCGCGCGCAGGTGACCGATGACCCCTTCCAGGGTGGTGCCGTCTCGCACGATCAGCTGCTCGCCCACGAACGCAGCGACTCCGTCCGCTCCCTGAGGTGCTCGCGTCCCATGCGCCGACAATCCCCGAGGCGACTCCAGGTTCACTGCCGCGGCGGTCGCGGGGGCTGAGGCCACCGGCTTCTCGTCGGGTCGGGCGCACGCGCTCACGAGGCCGATGCTCGCCACCGTCGCCGCCGTGGCCAGGAGGCCGCGGCGCGAGGGCGGTCGCGCGGGGAGCAGGCTCACTCGTCGCCCCCGTCGTTCTTGGGGATCTTCATCTCCTCGATCGACTTGACCTGGTACTTCCCGTCCTTGTCGCGCACGATCGTGGCCGTGTACGCGGCCGCGGACGTGTTGCCCTGGTCGTACGGGTCGATCCACCGGCCGGTGTAGCCGATGGTGATGGGGCCGCCGTCCTCCGTGGTGTACACCTGCGAGAGGATCTCGGGCTTGTAGCCGTACCTGCCGCTGGGGGAGGCCTCCGGCTTCACCTTCGTGGGCGTGAGGATCCAGTCGGCGAGGCGCTCCTTGCGGTCCTTCGCGCTCTCGCCGTCCTTGTAGGCCAGGACCTGGGCGAGCGCGCCCTTGCGGACGTTCGTGGCGAGATCGATGCGCTGCTGGCTGGAGATCGGGGAGATGAGGTCTGCCGCCGGGCCAGGGGAGTCCTCGTCGCCGAGCATCTTCGGCGACCAGTCGAAGGACTGGACGCGGTACTCGGTGTCGTTGTCCGCGTCGCCCTCCTCAGCGTCCACGGGCCGCGCCACGGTGATCGAATAGGCCGGCACCTCGTCCCCCTGGTAGGTGCCGTAGACCGTGTACGCGTAGGTCTCGTAGACGTCATCGGTGCCGTGGTCGTCCTGCTCCACGCGCGGGTTCGAGATCTTCTTCGCCAGCGACGAGTCGGTCCCCTCCAGGGACGCCTGGAACGTCGCATCGGAGATCGCCTTCACGTTCCCCGGGTAGGAGTCCGCGAACGCGGTGGCGACCTGCTCCGGGTCCGTGAAATCCCCCGTGACCTTCGCAGTCTGCTCCTCGGCGTCGTCCTGGTCCGAGGATCCGCCATCGCTGGGATCAGCCCCGCCCTGGTCCGACGGCATCACGGCGACCCCCGTCGGCTTCGGGTCCTCGTCCCGGCCGCCGCGGGCGGCAGCGAACCAGATCACGCCGCCGAGAAGGGCTGCGACGGCGACGATGATGATCACCAGTCGGATCCTGGGGGTCATGGGGGTCATCCTTTGTAGATGTCGATGTTGCGGTCACGGTTACTGCCGGAGGGGATCGCCTCGATGTGCCAGAACTCCTGATCGTGAATGTACAGGCCGTGCTTCAGGCCGATCTTCCGCAGCTCCTTCCAGCGCTCGAGCTCCTCGCCCCCACCGGGGTACGAGCAGGCGCCCTCCTTCGTCTTGGTCGACCCGCAGTTGTTGCGCGAGTACGAGGCGGAGAACCCATCGATGTCGGCCGCCATCCCGAACTCGTGATTCGAGTAGCCAGGACGTGCCGCCCCACCAGGCGAGCTCGCGTACAGCGACTGCTGCTTCTCGTGGGAGCGGAAGGTCGACGTGAACCCAGGGTCGAGCCCGGCCTTCTTCGCCTCGTTGTAGAAGGCGACGAAGTTGCTGGCGACCATGGCGTTGAACTGGACGGGACCGCCGTTGGCTGTCGTCGCCCCATCGAGGTTGCACAGCCGGATCTCCTTGCCGGTGCCCTCGAAGTAGGCGGTGACGACGCCGCCTTCGCTGGTGCCCTCGGGGCACTTGAGGTCCTTGGAGGACTGCGTGAGCGCAGCGACGTTCACGCATCCCTTCTTCCCGTCCGGGCAAGGCTTCACGGATCCGGCCTCCGTGGTCCCCGCGGTGCTCGTGCTCGCGCAGGACGCGGTGCTGGTCGCGCCGCTGGGCCCCAGGTCGGGTGTCGTGGAGGTGGCCGCGGTCAGCTGGTGCGACTCCCCGGACGAGGACGCCTCATCATCGCTGGAGGAGGCTGCCGGTGCGGCCGCGTCACCTCCCGGGTCAGGCGCATCGGCCTCGTCATCGCTGGAGTCGGTGCCCCCGGCGTCCGGGACCTTCGAGCCCTTGAACTGGTCGTAGATCTTCTGGGCGTTGGCGATGCGCTCGTCGATCGCGGAGACGCCGGCACGCTCGTACTTGGACTCGAACGCGCGCGTGGCATCCTCGACGCTGTCGGAGTTCGCCAGGGCGTCACCTGCAGCCTTCTCCGGTCCCTCCATCTCGCTGATGATGTAGCGCATCTGGAACAGGACCATCGTGTCGACGTCCTCGTCGCTCAGAGAACTCGGCAGCTGGTCGATCGTCGGCGCCCCCACGTAGAACTTCTTGCCGAGCTCCTTGATGACGGCGTCCCGCACGGCCGCGTGGCGATCCGCGGTCCACTGCACGAGAGCCCACCCGGAGCTCACCGTCGGCGTCCCGCTGCCGCCTTGGGACACGAAGGGGTTGAACTTCGACTCCCGCTCGATGTTGCCCATCACCCCGGCGGTCTGCTCTTCGGTGTACCCGGCGCCGCGCAGGTAGTTCCAGACCTTCTCGCGGATGTCATCACCGACGACGGCCCCCGGGTCACCGACAGCGCTCGAGCTCGAACCGGGCTGGCATGCTCCGGACAGGGTGGTGGCCTGGCTGCTCGCGGGAGCGAGGGCGGCGAGCACGGCCCCTGCGACGGCCGAGAGGTAGAACGCCTCGAGAGCGAGGATAAGGGCGAGGGAGAACGCGAGAGCTCCGATGAGCCAGCGGAACGCCTTCGTCTGGAAGATGCTGGTCACCGCGGACCCGGCGAGGCCGGCCACGGGTGCGCCCACTCCGGTCGACGCCAGGGCGGCGGTCGTGGCGGCTCCGGCCCCGGACGCGGCGACGTCCTGGGCGCCGCCGACGATGTCGCCGTTGCGAGCCTTCTGCGCGCCGCGCACGGCGCTGACCGCGACATCGGATCCGGTGGCCTTCTTGACGCCGAACTCGGCGCCCTTCTGGGCGAGCTGCTTCCCGGTCTCGGCGATCTGCGAGGACGAGCCACCATCTTGGCCGGACCCGAGGTCTCCGGCACCGGGGCCCTCGAGATCGTCCTGCTCGGGCGTGCTCGAATCCCCGGTGATGTCACCGGGCTGCGCCTGCTCGTTCGCCATGCGAGACCTCCTCGCTCACCCCAGTGGGCGGGAGGCAGACATATTTGCGTTCACAGTCCTCCGCGCACGATGGGAGGGGGCGCGAACCCGATGTCTCCCCACTCCTCCTCGTTGTCGTCGGCCGCCGTCTCGGCGCGGGGATCCTCCGGTGTGGCGGACGGGGAGTCCTCTACCGGGACGGTCTCCTCGCGCACGCTCACCCCGGCCTCGAACGCGGCATCCTCGACCAGCTCCCGGTACGTCGCGCCCACCTCCGATTCCTCATCCAGGCCGGGCACGTCGATGACCACCTCCGAGGCTTCGTTCGCCTCGAGGGCCCGCTGCAGCTCCTCGACGATGGCGAAGGTGCTGCCACCGGCGAGGTCGGAGAGCCTGAGCGACGGCCGGTCATCGAGCTCGAGATCCGGTTCGGGGGCCGGCTCGGGTTCCTCGACGCCGTCGTCCCGGGGATTCTCCGGTGCGTCGGTCTCGCCCGGGGTGCGGGGAGCGCCCTGGTCGCCGTCCTCCCCGTCCAGGAGCGCGCTCAGGTCGAAGTCGATGTCCAGGTCGAGGTCGACCTCTTCCACGGCGGTCTCGGGCTCGTGCTCCTCCACGACGTCGACGAAGTCCTTCAGGGGGAGCACCGCGAAGCGCGGGTCCGACGGGTCCAGGCGCCGGTCGTCTCCCGGGGTGGCGACCTCGGCCTCGACCAGGTGCTGCTGGAGCGTCTCGTTCTCCTCGTACCAGACCTGCATCAGGATCGGGTGCGGGGCCGTCATCGGCTCGAACAGGCCGCGCCCCACGCGGGGCTCCGCGATCGCATCGGCCTCCAGCGGGTTGCGGAACGCGCTCATCTTGTCGCCCGTGGTCATGTTGCCCAGGCCCATGCGCGCCAGGTTGACCTTCAGGTCCGAGCCGCCGGGCATGGTGTCCAGCGTCTTCGCGTTCAGCTTCTGCGTGCCGAGGATCAGGTGGATCCCCACCGACCGGGCCTCTCGCCCCAGCTTGCCGACGATGTTGCCCACGATCGCGCGCGCGCTGTTCTCCGCCTCGGCCTCCAGGCGGGCGTGGTCTGCCGCAGGGTCGTCGGACTTCGACGGTACGGCAGACTTCCCGATCAGCGACGTGAACTCGTCGATCACCACCACGATGTGCCGAGGGCGCACGTCGGCCGGCAGCTTGTCAATCTTCACGACCCCGTGCTCGCCGTTCAGCGCCTTGCGTCGCTCGAGCTCCCCGTAGAGCGCCTTCATCGTCGACGCTGCCTGGTAGACGTCCGCCGCGAACGGGGCGATCGCCCAGTCCTTGGCGAACAGGAAGTCGTAGCCGCCCTTGGTGGGGTCGATGACGACCGGGTCGAATCCGCGCGTGATCAGTCCGTACAGGAGCGTGCTGATCCCCGCGGACTTGCCCGACCCCGTGCCGCCCAGGACCAGCAGGTGCGGGTTCTCCTCGGTCGCGAAGATCATCGGCTCGCCCAGGGCGTTGACCGCGAATGCGACATCGTCCTCGGGCAGCGCATCGAAGGGGATGCCGACGCGCTCGGGCAGAGGATCGTGCTCGGCCATGAACAGGCGGACCCCGGAGGCACCCCGGCGGCGCACATCCAGGAACTCCACGTTCAGGTTCGAGCGCAGCTTCTCCCGGTTGCCGCGCACCTTCGCGAAGTCGACGCCAGCAGGCAGGTCGAAGTCCAGCACCTCCACGTGCTCGTTCGAGGCGAGCGTGGCGACCTTCGTCAGGGAGGGGACGAGCCCCGACAGGTTCGCGACCGAGGAGTCCACGAACGCCTGGTCGAAGTCGACGCTGCGCACCTCGACCTCGGCGCCGCGGCGCAGCTTCGCCCCCGACCCGGGGTCTCCCATGTAGACGGTGACCTCCCCGTCGCCTGCGTCCTTGATGCGCATCCACGGGCATGCCAGCTGCGACCGGATCGCGTCGGCCTTCTTGCGGACGTCGACCAGCGTCGTCCCGCCGTGCAGGCGCAGCGTGACCTTCCACGCGTGCTTGGAGCTCGACGGCTGCGTCAACGGGTCAGCGGAGACGATCTCCGGCTTGGGGAGCTTCACGTTCGAGGCCCGGAACGCCGTGTTCACCAGATGCGACAGCACCCAGGCGGGAGCGCTCGTGGCCACGGGCGCCGGCGCATCGGTCGGGGTGACGTCCTGTGGGGTCGTGGGCACCGGCTGAGTGGACCAGCGCACCACGAACAGGTGCGGGTGCCTGGACCCCTGCCCCTCCTTGTCGCCGGGCCAGCCCACGATGGAGACCATCTGGGCGCCGGTGATCGACGTGCGCATCCCCTTCTCGAAGTCCTTGCCGCGGGGGTCGATGTAGGTCTCCCCGGCATCCAGCCCGGTCTTCGTGGCGAACAGCTGCTCGTGCAGGATCAGGGGCTCCCGCGAGAACCGCTGCGGCAGCTCAGCATCCCGGGTGATCTCGAACCGCGTCGTGGGCGGCATGAACCCCTGCGGCAGGGTCTGCTCCCACCGCTGCTCCCACTCGATCTCCGCCTGCACGTTGCGCACCTGCTCGGGGGTCAGCCCCGAAGCGTCCGTGTACTGGGCGTCCTGCGCCAGCGGGTCGCCGATCAGGACGAACCCCTCGCGCCGCTCGACGACAGCGTCGACCTCGACGTTCTCGTCGTCGATGACGGTCGAGCAGTGCTGGCCGATGCTCTGATGCTCGGCCTGGATGCTCTGCCACGGCGGCGAGGGGATCTTCGGCATCACCCAGCTGGTCTTCCAGATCGCCAAGGGCGAATCGTCGGGGGTGACCGGGGTCGGGCGGGGAACGCCGCGCACCCAGCGCCACACCTTGCCCAGGGGGCCGTCCTGTGGGGCGCCCACGGGCTCGGTGAGCGTGCGCTCCAGCTTCTCGCGCTCCTCGTCCTGGCCCTCGTCCAGCTTCTCGATCTGCCTGCGCACCCGGGCGTCCCGCTTCTCGGTCGCCTCGGCGACCCGCGGGTCCACCCGGTCGGGGAGGTCCGAGACCTGCGTGGCATCGGTCAGCACCATGCGGTTGATGCCGATCTCGTCGAGCGCCCGCGACATCGCGGACTCCAGGGCGAGGTCACGGGAGAGGTCATCGAGGTCGGGGTCCAGCAAGTTCGGGAAGGACCCCTCCGGCCACTGGACGACCCGCGAGCGCAGCTGGTGCGCGGTGCCGGGGACCGGCCTCCCGGAGGCGTCGAGATTCGGGCTCGACAGGACGTCCAGGCGCGTCGACGGGTCGCCATAGGCGGCGGAAATCAGATCCGCACGATCCTGCATCCCCACGGCCCCGATCTTCGGGGGAGCATCCATCACGTCGACGATCGCGCCGCAAGGGGCATGCGTCCGCTCCACCAGACGGGGCGATCCCTCCTTGGCGTTGAAGGCCTCCTCGAACCGCGGCGCCCACTCGGTGCGGGCCTCCTCGAGCATCCGCCACCGGGTGAGGCAGACGGACGACAAGGGGCGACCGATCACGGCGGCTCCGGCGAGGATCCCCCCGCCGAGCATCCCGAGAGTGTGCCACAGCGGGGCTTCCTGCCCGGTAGCTGTCAGGGCGATGCCCGTCAGCCAGGCGCCTGCGGCGATCGCCAGGGGGGCGACCAGCAGGTACGGCCGGGACAGGGAGGACCACAGGGATGCCACGGACTTGCGCCCGAGGGTGACGGCCGGCTTGTCCTTGATGCGTCGGGAGCGTGCCAGCAGGGACACGATCACGTGATGGGTGAGGAAGCCGGAGGTGGCCGGCACCCACCAGGGCATCGGCACCGTCGGCGCATCCCACGGGAGGAACGCGAACACCTTCTCGAGCGCGAGCGTGGGGACGGCGCCGGACAGGGGGAGCGCGGCGACGATCAGTCCGAACGCCGCGGACGTGAGGAACGACAGGCGCACGGGAATGCCCGGCCACAGCGACTCCCGTCCCCACAGGTTGCCCATCAGCAGCGACGTGCGCGTGTCCAGCCACGAGCGATGGCGGCGCACCAGGAGCTCCTCGCGCTCGTTCGCCGGCGTCTCGCTGGGGCCGGTCAGCGTCGGAGCGGGATGCACCCAGGCCACGACGAGCACTCCGAGGAAGAGGACCCATCCGGTGGGCAGCTCGAGCAGCGCCAGCGCGATCGTGAGCACGGCGGTGGCGGCCAGCAGGATGCCGGTGAGGTTCACGGCGGGCTTGACGTACTTCTGAGGCATGGAACCTTCTCAGCTGGAGCGCAGCAGCGGGTACAGGGCGGCGGTGATGTCGGGGTCGGTCGGGGCGTCGGGGACGAGCGCGCGCACTCGATGCGGCAGCGCGGATGCGCGGGTCACGTTGGCGCCGGGGATGTGCAGGAAGCGGACGTTCACGCTTCCCGAATCGCGCGAGCACTCGACGGAGACGAGCGGCCGGCGGACCAGGGCGCGCGGAATGTGCGCGGCGATGCGCTGCTGGAGCATGGGCATCGTGCGCCGGTCTGCGTGCTCGACCTTCGTCAGCCAGCGGTAGGACACGTCGTCGAGCGTCCAGTACAGGCCGGGCTTCCAGCGCTTGGAGTCGATGATCAGGGCGACGTTGCCGCCGGTGACGATGTGGTCGATGTTCGCCCGGATCCCCTTGGCGGGCACATCCAGGTCATGCCAGACGTCCCGCTGCGACTCGACGGCCATCAGGTTCAGGACGTGCCCGGTGTGCTCCTCGCCCTGGCGTCCCGCCTCTGCGGCCTCGGTGCCGAGATCCTCGACGGAACCTCCGGCGGTGCCGTACACGATGCCGCTCACAGGATCACCCCGAGCAGCAGGGAACCGAGGAAGACCACCAGGATGACGAACAGACCGATCTTCACCCGGCTCTTCGCGAGGAAGTCTGCGAGGTCGTTCGAGTCCTTCTCGAATCGGGGGCCGCGTCCGAGTTCCATTGTCTCCACCTTCGGTAGCGAGTCGTGTCGCTACGGTCAGTGGGCGGGGGAACCGTTAGCTGGGACAGAGGAACGTCTTGTGGTGGCCACGATCATGGCACTGGCATGATCTGCAGATGGCTGACTATCGAGAACCCGTCCGACCCGCGACCGAAGTAATCGACGCTCTGAGCGCCGAGATCGAAGCGGACCTCGATGTGGAGGCCGGCGGAATCGGTTGGTGGAACGGACACGTCGGGTGGCAGGTATCCGCACAGCTCGGTGAGTACCTGATCGCGTCCTGCTCCGGTGTCGCCACGTCTTTGCGTCACGCGTCGCTCGCGGTCGAGGAGCACCGCAAGACCGAGTACTCGCTCAACTATGACCGTTCGACGCGAGCTCAGGCGTTGGTCGGGCGAGTCACCGGTAGCGAGGAGAAGATCGCGGCGTTCACCGCCGCTTCCCCAGCAGAGGAGCGACGCGAGGAACTTCAGGTCATCTGGGTGGAGCAGGTCCTCGTGAGTCTCGCGCAGGCTCTCGATCGTCTCGCAGCCGTAGTCCTCATCGTGTCTGGGGTTCGGGTGAACGTGGTTGCTACCGATTGGGCCGAGCTGACCAAGATGGCGAAGAAGGAGCCGAACAGCGGGCCGTCGCAGGACTTGCGGCAGGGCGCCTTCGAGGATGCCGGAACTACGGGGCGCGACCGCCAAGGAGCCATCCTCAGGATCGCCGTGGCGTGGAGGGAGCATGGTCCCGACGATTGGCTCCCGTGGCTGATGAAGTCACGAAACGCTGCAGTGCACCGAGCCCCACGCATGATGATTCATGCGATGACCACCCACAAGAGGCGGCCATCGGGGCTAATCTCCCCCCTCTACGCGCAGCCAGACTGGGTAGATACGGAGGCGATTGTCAGAGGGTCACGAGGCGGTTTCGCATCGATGTTCCTGGAGCCGTCGCCGCAGGCGGTGTTCGAAGGCCTGCTTGCATCGGTCACGTCCCTTGCCACTGCGGTGGCCGATGAAGCACGAGCCCTATGGATCGAACGCCGCAGCGACCCTGGACTGATCGTCCAGAACGGAGTCACGTGGCGCCCACTGGACAAGGCGTCGGTGCACCAGTTTTCTGGTTACGGCGAGGCGGCTCCGATCGTCTTGGAGGACATCGCCTTGCCCCCATCGACGGAGCGGCGAATGCGTGCCGCCAAGCTGATGGACGACCAAATCGGCGAGTGGGAATCTTGAATTTCGGACAGCTGAGGGCAATCTCGCTGAGCCGCTCGATTCGCTAGGACGTTGCGCGGCCGAACTTCCCTCGCAGCCAGCCTCCCTGGGATCCGAAAGCGAGCTCCTCGTGAGACGCAGTGCGCCCCTCGAATGTCTCGTCGTCGCGGCGGACTTCGCCCGGCGCCACGTCGGAGGTGATGTGCCCCCAGACCAGGGCCCCATCGCCGATCTTCACGCCGTCGTCAATGCGTGCTCGAGCGCCGATCACGACGCCGTCGCCAGCCTGGACGTCCTTGCCGACCTGTGCGCCGTCGACGACGCAGCTGCGGGCACCGAAGCGGCTGCGTTCACCGACGCTGGCGCTGGCTCCGATCACGGAGTCCTCGCCGATCGACGCGTCCTCGCGCACGAAGCTGCGCCAGTCGACGTCGCTGCGATCGCCGATCCGCGCGCCGGCACCGATGACGGAGTGCTTGCCGACCGTGGCACCGTCTCCCAGTCGGGCATCCACTGCGACCACCCCGTGGTTGAAGACCCTCGCGTTCTGTCCGAGCGATGCTCCGCTCTCGATGCACGTGCTGGGCGAGATAAGGGTGCCGGCACCGATGTCGGCGCCACGGTCGACCTGAGGGGTGCTGTTCCTCAGGGGGGAGGTCTTCACCCTGATGCCGCGGTCCGTGAGCGATGCGATCTCATCGGCCGAGTAGTAGTCCTTGTCCGGGAACGGATGCCCACCGGCGCTCCCGGTGACGGCCACGTCTGCGTCGCTGCGGGTGATGGTGCCGAACTGGCCGCCGTTGCCCTGCTCGCCGGTGTCCTTCTTGCGCTTGATCGTCATGTCCCGTCCTTCGCCGTTGTGTTCCTGTCACTGGGTGAAGTGGGCGGGGCGGCCCGATCGGATGCCGGGTCAGGGTTCGAACCCCCATGCCGGCGTGGAGCGTTCGTTGGCTTCGCGAAGGGAGAGCTTGAGCGTGAAGGCATCGACTTTGCGTGCTTCAAGGTCCACAAAGACGGCATCTGACGTCTCAAGCTCGTCCGATGAGAGGTAGTACACGGTATAGCGAGCTTCCTCGTCCTCCTCTACCTGATCAGCCGTTAGCTCTATTGCGAGACAGCAACGGAAAACGGCGCGGGACTTCATCTGCATGTCGTAGTCGGGGGTGAAGAGTTCCAATTCGATACACGGGGAGGGGCTGTCGTCGTGCACCCTTGCCTTCGACTGGGCCTGCTCCCACAGCAAGGCGATCTCCAAGGCGACCGCCTCCGCGCACTCCTCGATGGATACCAGAGGGGAGCTGCCGAACGCGATCGCCCGCGGCGGGGAGTCATCCATGCTGCACATCATGCATGTAGCCCTCACTCGGTGTGGTCAAGACCAACAAGGTGTCGCCACTTCCTGCCTGCGACGCCCTGGGTGAACCCCGGTCCGGTCATGCGGTCCGGGACCAGAGGGCCCGCGAGCGCGTCGACGCCCTCGGCGCCTGCGAAGCGGACCATGTACTGAGCCGTCCGCGGCACCTCCCCCGTGCGCAGCCAGTGCGGGGTGCCCGCGAGCATCCGCGCGTTCAGCGCGATCGTCCGCCCCGCGCCCGCCGACCCGTCCGGGAACGGCATCTCGTCCTCATCCAGCAGCCGCACCTGGTGCCATCCCTCCTGCCCCTCGGCGTCACGCTGCAGGAACGACGCCGACAGCTCGAGGAAGTCATCCGCCGCCTCCCGCAGCCCCGGGAACCACGACTGCCACGACACCATGCCCAGCCGGGCCGCCGTCCGATTCCTCGCCGTCCCCGGGAAGTCCCGCACCGCCTCACGGATCGCCGCCTGGATCTCCGAGCGCGTCGTGTTCTTCGCCGCCGCGCTCGTCGCCTGCGACGGCGTGGACACATCCACCACGAGCACCACCAGGGGCAGCTCATAGGACGGGTGGCGCTGCAGCACCTGCGCCCACTTCGCGACCTTCCGGCGGAACGCCTCACCGACCGACGCCGTCGTCTCCACCGCGATCACAAGACCGTCATGGCGCACGATCCCCGCGTCCGCCTTCCGCCCCAGATCCTCCTGCGGCGCGCTCTGGCCCGCGGCCGCCAGCATCTGCGCCAGAGACACCTGCTTCTCGCCGAGGACGGTGGCGACATCGCAGAACTCCGCGACCCGAAGAGCCAGCTCCGTCGTCAGCACGTTGTGCCGGTCGAACCGGTGCTCGCTGTCCCAGCCCTGCCCTCCCGTGACCGCGACATGCTCGGCGAACGTGAGGGACTTGCGGTACGCGGTGTACGCGTCGACCTGATCGCCGATCGTCCACATGCTCATGCGCTCGCGCGCCGGCGCCAGACGATTCGTCCCCGCCGACACGTACCCGTGCGCCAGCAGGCCCGCGCTGAACGGAGCCGACAGCGACGCCGGGTACGTGGTGCCCATGACCTTCGAGCCCGTGATGCACGCCAGCTGCTCGCGCGTGACCGTCCGCCACGACGAGACTGCCCCCAGTGCGCCGAGGATCGAAGGGCGGTGACGGTTGGACCGCAAGGACTTCATCGCCTCGCCCTGCGCCGTCACGTAGCTGGAGGGGATGCCCGACCACCGCTTCTGGTCGGGGCTCGCGCGGCGATGCTGCGATGCGCTCACCCAGCCGTCGGACGTGCCGGTGGCGAACATGCCCTCCCAGTACGGGTCCGCGCGCTCGGCGGCACGGAACGGGCGCTCATCGATCCGCCCGGGAAGCTCCCCGAGGTTCCACGTCGTCACGAGCTCACTCCTCCAGGCCGGGCGGGTAGACGACGGACCGGAATCCCTCGCGGTCTTCCTCGAACGGGTGCACCCTCGCGGTGAACACGGTCTGCCTCTGCTGCTGCACGGCGGTGCGCACCATGACCATGAAGCGGGGCAGATCCATGACCTCCTTGGTGTGCACGACCTCGAACCCCTCGGTGGCGCCGCCCGTGAAGTCGCGGACGATCTCGGCGGCCACCTCCGCGTTCTCCTGCGCGTACGAGATCACCGTCGACAAGGAGAACATCGTGCGGCGAACATCGTCAGGAAGCAGCTCAGGCTCCTGCGTCGCGAAGATCGGGATGACCCCGAAGTTGCGGCCCTGCATGCGCGACCACTTGATGACGTCCGGAGAGTTCTGGGCGACGCGCGCGAGCTCATCGGAGATCATCGCGACGTACTTGCCCTCGTCCTCCCATCCCGCACACACCGACTCGATGGACTCCTTCAGCGAGTACAGGAGCATGCCGCTCAAGGCGTCGCCCACCGCCTGCGGCAGCCGCAGGTTGTCGGCGCTCGCACCCGTCGCCGTCGACGTCGACCCGGAGTTGATGACGACGCGGAGGTAGCGGCGCAGGATCTCCTCGAAGGAGACGACGCGGCCGTCGGTGCGCCACCAGTGCGGTGCCAGCATGAGCACCTCGACCTTCGAGGACGGGGCCTTCTGCAGGGCGGCCCGTGCCGTCGCCTTCACCGACGCCCCATACAGTTCGGTCAGGCCACCGGCCGCGATCTCCAGGCTCTCGACATCGCCGTCGATGGTCCCCTTCCTCACGTCGGCCAGGCGCCGGCGGATCGTCTCGGCCAGGTGCGCACCGAAGTCGTCCCCGTAGCCGCCCAGCAGCGAATGGGCGATCGACACCGTGGTGGCGACCGGTGTCGGCGACGGTGCGTCCGGGCTCGTCTCGATCGCCTCGGTGAGCACATCCACCGGTGCGCCGAGCGCCGCGGTGAACACGCCGCGCAGCGTCTTCGCCGAGGCCGCACCGATCGAGTCCCCGCCCCAGTGGTAGATCATCTTCTCCACGAACTTCGCGGCACAGTCCTTGACGTCGCTGCCGTCGGCGAACATGTCGATCCGGGCGCCCTCGGGATCAGCCAGATCGAACACGTGGACCTTCTTCTTGCCCAGTGCGCGCGCCCACCGCTGATACTCGGCGGCGTCCTTCCCCGACTTCGACTCGAACGCGACGACCGCACCCTCGGACCCGAGCATCGAACGCAACTGCTCCGGTGCCTCCGCCTCATCACGGGGCAGTGGCTGCTGGTCGGCCAACAGGAACGCGAACAGTGCGCGCAGCAGATACGACTTCCCCGATCCGGGCTTGCCGAACACGGCGATCCCCGCCCACAGGTCGCGGGCACTCAGGCGCACCATGCGGGAGGCGGAGTCCAGTCCGATGACCGGCCCGATGCGTCGCAGCAGCGCCGGGGGAGCCCCGCGGTCCCCGGTCTCCGACGTCCCCGACGATGAGCCCGCGGCGGGTGCGAGCGCACCCACGGGAAGCAGTGCGCCGAGCTTGAACGAACCCCGGTTCAGCGGGTAGTCGCCCGGCCCCTTCGATGTGCGCTTCGAACCGCCGCCCTGGAAGTCGTCCGCCGACTCGGCGCGCCCCTGATCGTTGCCCTGCGTCGGCGGCCGAGTGCGCAGCGCCCACCGGCGCCGGGGGAGTGGGAAGTCACCGCGACGGAAACGCCTCTCGTAGCGCACACCCCAGGCGACATACCCCGCAAGCACGAGCAGAGGAACGAGCGTCGCGAGCATGAGCACCAGCGACACCGACCCCACGACCGCGGCCGGAACCACCGCCGCCACAGCCGACGTCGCGGCCCGCGCAGCGACGCCCGCCGCGAGCACCAGCACGGCGATCCCCGCGAGCGCCGCCACCACCCACCGTCGCGGGAAACGCACGGCGCGCGTCTCCAAGTCGAAGCCGTGCATGTCACCGGCGACCTGCCGCATCAGCGACTCCGTGCCTTCACGGGACGACGCCGCCGTGGCCACGTGCGCGATGACCCCATTGGGCTCGAGCGAATGATGGGTGCCGCCGACGATGCGGCCCTTGATCCACCGATCCCACATCCTGTTCTCGTTCAGCAGCCGAGACCGGCGCGGGGCGCGCATCGTGATCGCCACCCACGACCCCACCGACATGTCCGCCAGCGACGCCGCCATCGAGAACGGATCCTTCCCCGACTGTGTCGTCGACGAGCGCGTCCCACCGGGCCGGTAGAACATGTGCCCGACCTCCCCGGCCGCATCCAACCGCGGCAGCCCATCGACGTAGGCCAGCTTCCCGGTTACCGCCTTCGCCGCAGACAAGGCAGCCTTGTTCATCTCCTCCGTGTCCGGAGTGACGAGGTAGTTCTCCAGCCCGTCGTCCGTCATCACCGCGAGGAACGTGACAGGCGTGCGCGGGCTCAGCGCCGACGCGAACGCGCGCATCCGCGTGGCGACCATCTCCGGGTTGTTCTGACCGCCCGACGCGCGCGTCACTCGGCGGACCACGATGTTGCGACTCATACCCTCCCCATATGCGAAGGAGCCCCCTCTCGGGACCCTCCAAAACCGCCCCGGCGCTCTCACCAGCGCAGACACCTTCCGGACGCGGCCTGACCTCGATAATCCGCCCGACAGCCACGCCGAGCGTCCCCGCCCTGAACGCGCTGTGTCCACGATGCGGCTTCGCCGCGGAAATCGTGGTGCGTCCAGTCGTATGACCTCGTCCTCGTATCGACCCCTGTGCTTGATGGCTTCGCCGCTTCGGTGGTCGATCCTGCGTTCCCTCGTGAGGTCATCCGATCCGGCGGGGACGCTCGTGCGGAGCACTCGCCAGTACGCTTCGCGTACCGCTGCGCGGACGTCACGCTCCCGCTGCGCGGGATCGTTCCGCCGCTACGCGTGGCGTCCCGCAGGGCGGAACGCATGCGCTGCGCGCAACGGCAACGCCGAGACGACGCATCGATGGACGATCCGTCGCCACGAACCCGGCCCCGCAGGGGCTTATCGCACTCCATGAAGTGGGCGGGAAGAACCTCTCACGGGACGTTCACGCATCGACGACGCCGCGACCAGCCGCAACGCGTCCCCACCAGTGCATGCACCCCGCCGGGAACACCACGAACAGTGGCATTAGCGTCACGAGGATCCCCCGTACGCATCAGCCCACCGACACGAACCAGCACACACGAGCACAAGTCGGATTTGCGCTGCGCGCAGCGCCCCGAATCCACCATGCTCACGTACCGAGAAGGACGCACCGACACCGCGAAGGTTGCGTCACGACCCCACACCAGCACCACGTCACGCACACCGCACCGAACACGCCACGCTCTCCGCAACGAACCACGAGGGGCGAAGCCCCCAGGGAGCGAACCGACCGATCCGGACAGGGAGCACCGAGGAGGACGAGCGCCAGCGAGGACGACGACGGGGCGAGTCGGCCGGTGAGGGAGAGTGAGCGACCTCTTGTTATCGCTCTCGGCGCGGTTCGATCGGCTCGCGGCGTCGGGGCTGTCGCCCACGCCCGGTCGCCTCGCGGTGGCTCGGCGGTTCGGTTCGGCGCCTGTCGTCGGATGGTGAGGGTGTCCTGCGGGCTCGGCGGTCCGCCCACTTCTCTGGAGCGCCCGGTATGCCGGCGCGTGGAGCCCGCTCGAGAGGAGACCCGCCATGTTCGGACGGTTCGTTGACGCATTGAAGATGTCGATCGATGAGGTGGGCGCGAGTCTCTCCCACGTCCCCGGCGACTTCTTGGTGGTCGGCTGCGCGCTGTCGATCCTTCTCGGGCTGGGCGGTGCGCTCTTCGTGCAGGTGAAGAACCGCGTGTACTCGGTTCCCGGGACGCGCATCCCCGCCCTGTCGGTAGTGGCCGTGTACGGGGCGATTGCGCTCCTACTGCTCGGGACGTTGACGTCCCACAGTCAGGTCACGGGGAGCGATCTGGGGCGCGGCGCCGTCGTGCTCGTCTGTGGTCTGGTCCTGCTCTGCGGATGGTCCGTGTGGGCGAACGCGAGGATGCGCCGGATCGAGAACGCAGCGGACGCATCGAGGCGCGAGGGCGAGCTCTAAACGGTCTCCGGCTCCCAGATGTTCTTGGCCGCGTCCAGTGCGTAGTGGAACGCAGAGAGCACGTCGCCGAGGTCGGTGACGAAGTCCCCGTGGGAGAGGGACTGCCACGCGAACCCGTGCGCGGATCCACTGGCGGTGTGCCAGATCCACGTGAGGTGATCGCGCAGCACGCCCGGTTCAATCCTCGCATCGGCGGCCGTGACTTCGCGTCCGATCAGGTCCGCGGCGATGCGGATCAATGACCTGTCGCCCGGGAGGCCGGCCGTGTTGACGGTTTTGATCTTCCGGCGGAGCTCGTCGACCTCGTCGGTGTCCCAGCGCAGGCCCGGCAGATGTTCGATGCGGTCGATGTCTGTGAGGGCGCGGTCGAGGCTGCGGGCTTCCATACCGAGGATGTGCTCGGCGTGCTCGCGTCGGTCGTCGGACTGCGTGGGCAGGGAGATGTACCCGAGTCGTCCTGCGGCCATGAGGATCGTGCGGAGTTCTGCGCGGAACGGCGCCGGCGCGAACAGGTCCGATTGGATCGCGAGGCGCAGATGCGATGCGGACTCGAGCGCCGCGATCACGGCGTCGCGCAGTGAGTCCTCGAGGGACACCGGGGCGTCGGGGAAGCTGCTGTCGATCGCCGCGATCTCACTGGACGTGGCAGGGGGCTGACGGATCCATGCGTGGGTCGCAGGCAGCTCGAGGTGTTCGATGATCGACATCGATCGTTCGAGATGCGCGGGAGCGTCCGGCGAGTCGACGCTGAAGATGTACATGGCTCAAGAGTAGGGAGCCGATACGAGCAGAGTCCGGGGCGTGATGCTGCGGGGGAGTTCATCGCCAGGTGTCGCCGATGAGGTCGAGCATGTTCGCGTCTCGGATCGCTCGGCGCTCCTGGTTGGTCCCCGCCTGGCTGGTGGTCATTCCGGTGGCGCGCGCATGCCTCGCCGCGTCCAGCCTGTCGCCGTTCGCTGAGGGGTCGGTGAAGAACCGGCCGTCGGCGAGGTAGAGCTTGGCCATGTCGCTGCTGACTTCGAGCCTTCGGGCGATCTCCGCGCGCGTAAGTCCTTCGCTCTGGAGCTTCACGGCCTGCTGGCACAGCTCCAGGCGATCGCGCATCTTGCGTCGGGAGTAGTCGTTGACGCCGGCGTCGGAGGGGAGGTCGACCCCTGCATCCTGGGCCGCGATCGTGATCGTTCGCGCGGACACTCCCAGCGTTTCGGAGATCTCGTGCCGGGACTGCCCATCCTCGAGCAGCGAGACGATCTCGGCACGGATGCGACGCTGCTCGGGGTCGATGCGAGGAGCGCGGGTGTCGACGCCGGCCTTCTGCAGCGCCCGGGAAACGACGGCGGGAGAGACTCCTTGGCGTCGAGCGATGTCGACTTGCTTCCAGCCGTCGTGGAAGTCCGCGACGATGGTCTCGTTCCTCTTCCGGATCCGGGCGTCCTCGGCTCTTTGGCGCTCGTAGCGCTTCTCGGCGAGATAGCGCTCGACTCCTCGGGGCACGGCGCCGAGGCGAACCGTCGATGGGAGTCCGGCTTCTGGCGCGCGGTGCCGGAGTGCGATGAGGTGGGGGAGCGTGTCGTTGGTGAGGTGGAAGCCGTCGCGGGCGATCTGCTCGCGGACCGATTCATCGAGGGATTCCCAGAGGGGATCGAGGAGGCGCACGTACTCCTCGTCCGAGGGCAGCAGCTTGTTGAGCTCGGGGAAGGTGGGCAGCGCGGCGAAGGCACTCGCGATGAGCAGCTTGGATCGCCGGTCGTAGTCACTGCGGTACTGGAGGGGAACCAGCACTCGAGCTCCTGTGTTGTTGAGCGTCGCGATCATCGCATGCGCGTAGTACGCGTACCGGGCAGACGCATACCCCAGGCGTGAGCCGTTGAGGTCGATGGCCAGTGCGTGGTCGTCGTGTGCATTGAAGGGTTCGGGGACGAGTTCGCCCCAGGTCTCCACCCATGTGCCCGGGGGATGGAACCAGCACGATGGGTCGGCGTACAGGGCGCCACGCACACCGATCCACTTCAAGGGGACCTCTTCGAAGTCGCGGGAGTCATCGAGGGGGATCGCTCGTGCCGTCGTCCAGGTTGCCGTGCGGAGTTCTCGCTGCGGCCGTTCGTACTCGTGCGGGGGTCGACGATGGGTTCGTTCCCGCGCCTCGAGGAGTTCCCTTCGGGACACCACCCCGTGAAGGTCGATCTGCGTCATTCCTGAAGATTAGCGAGGCTCGGCGAACGGCGGCCGTGGTCGTCGAAAGATGGCCTGGGGTCAGGCGCGGTCGCTGCGCTCGCGCATGTCGCGGGTGCGCTCCAGCTTGGCGATGGTGTCCTGCGCTCGTTCGTCGGGTGCGTCGATCGATGCGATCCCGTGGCGCGCGGCGTCTGCGCCCGTGGGCCAGAGGGGCACCGTGGTGGAGTACTCGGCGCAGGAAGGGTCGAGGCTCCCGTCGATGATGCCGATCCGCACGGCCAGGAGCTCGAGCGGGTCGCGGTGTCCGAGCCAGCCGGCGCAGACGGTGCCGTCCTGCTGGTGGCAGGAGAACTCGCGTGCGGATGTCTGCTCGGGGATGTCGCCGTCGTAGGCGGGGAGTTTGTCGTATTCGCTGCGGTCCCAGACGCCGGAGGGCACGCCGCAGCGGTAGGGGCATGAGGCGCACGGGGTTTTCCGGGGTAGTTCGCCGCCGCTGTCGTTGGTGGTTCCCATCGCCGTGGTCCTTCCGCGCGTCCGGCCTCATTTTCGCAGAGCTGGTCGCTGCACCAGTGGGCGGGTGCTGCGCGTCGCAGGCCGTCCCGCGCCGGCACCCGAGAGCGTCGTGGGGTGTGGTCGGTGACGGCTTCGGGCCGGGGTGCTGTCCTGCCACGCGACGGGCGCGCCCACTGTCGAGGTGACAGCACCAGTGTCGGGAGGTCCAGAGATGACCACGCACCTGAAGATCACGACCGTCTACGCGGACGGGTACACCGAGATGCACGACCAGGACTGGCCGGGCTGGAATCTGGAGGCGGCCGCGTCCGTGATGCGCGCGCGGCGCTGCGTCGCTACGGGAGGCCTCAGATACGACCTGCCCCTGACGGACCGGCAGCTGGAGGTCGGCATCATCCGGCAGCACCACGAGTGGTCGAACGTGGCCGTGCCCTCCAGGGCGCTGCAGGATTCGTCGAGCTGACGTCCCGGAGGGCGCAGCGCGAGCGTCCAGCTCGTCGTCGACCGCAGATCCGGGAGCGCGCCCAGTCTCCCCGCGGTCGGCTGGGCGATCAGATGGGCCAGCGCGCCCAGCTGATGACCTGTGCCCTGTCGGGGACCGGGCAAGCAGCCTGGGCTTCCTCCCAGGTCTCGCCTTCGCCGGAGACGGTCGCGGTGTCGAAGGCGCTGATGTCGCGGTCGCGGACGGGAACGTCGGTGAAGTCGACGTCGAGGGCGACGCGGGCGTAGGCGGTGATCATGATGCTTCCAGTATCGCGGCTGCCCCGGGCGCCGGGAGCAACGGGCGCGTGTGACGTCCTCCGAGACGGATGGGCCGCCCACTATTCGGGCGACGCCGGAGGCTCCGGCGGTGACGAACATGGGGGTGCTCATGGAACGCGGTACTGAACGCGGCCACGGCTTTGCGCGCGGCGGTCTGATTGCTCTGGTCGTCGTCGTGGTCTTGGGCGGGTTCGCCTTCACGACGTCCACGAAGGAAGAGGGCGTGAAGATCACGGTGACGGAGAAGGATCGCGTCGTCACGCGCGAGAACTCCTACTACCTCGTGTGGTCGAAGGAGGGGGAGACGTTCAAGAACTCCGACTCCCTGTCGCAGGGGAAGTTCGCCTCCTCCGACCTGCAGGGCAGGCTCCATGAGGGGACGACCTACACGTGCACGGTGTCGGGGGTTCGGATTCCCGTCGTCTCGACGTACCGCAACATCCTCTCGTGCGAGACCGCGGGGAAGTAGTGCCCGCTGTGCCGGCGCCGGAACCCTCTGCGGGAGGCGGAACGATCAGGCGGGGCGCTACTCGTCTGGTCGAGGACCGGGACGGGTACGTCGTATCCGTCGTGGATCTCTACCACCGGACGAGCTCGGAGGCTGCCGCCGAGATCGCCCGCACTGGGCGCTTCATCAGTCTCTGCCAGGATCGCGAGCATGCCTTCTTCACGGACAATCCGGTGGGGGAGCGCAGCCGGCAGTACGGGCAGACTGTCATGCACGTGCTCGTGCCTGCATGGGCGGCACTTCCCGATGAGGTCTTCGACGACGAGTCGTACTTCCGGGTTCGCCTCGAGCATCTCGCGGACTGCAGCGTCACGGTGGCTCCCCGACCCTGAAGGACACTCCGCTGCGGCCAGACCGGTTGTCGGGTCGCGCTCAGAGGCTCCTGCCGCCGACACGCAGATGGTGCAGCACCTGTGCTGCGGCGAGGGAGAAGCTGCCGCCGAAGAGGAAGACGTAGCCCGCGGGCGTTTGGTGGGTGAGCACGTCGTACGCACCGAGGCCGAAGGCGATGATCCCGCCGACCGCCAGGACTGCGGTCACGAGGGCTGCCGGGGAGAAGCCTCCAGCCGGCTTGTGCTCGGGTGTTGGGTGGCTCATCGGGTCTCCTCTGTTCCCTGATCGTCGAGCGCGCGACGGAGGCTTCGTGGCGGCCGTGCTGGACGTCGTGTGGGCTTGCCCTTGGACCGCTCCCTGTGGCGTCCCCAGTACGCGCCCGCGATGAACATGCCGACACCGTTCGAGTGGGGTTCGGGGAATCGCGCGGCTTCCTTCATCGCGGGGTCCACGAGGTTTTCGCCGCGTGCGGCGAGGCGATTGATGGTGCGGGGAGTCATGGGGTCATCCTTCCAGGGCGCGCACGGTGGCGCACGGCCATGCATGGTCGCACTCGTTGCAGATGCGTGTCCCGCTGAGGGTGTCGCCCCAGGGGTGGTGGAGGTCCCGGACCCGCTGGAGGGCGTCCAGCAGCTCGGGCACGGCGTCTCGGGCGGCGGCGATGAAATCAGCAGTCTCGGCGGCATCGTCCTCGTCCTCTCGGAAGCAGTCGATGAGGGGCTGGCCGTCCACGGTCACCTCCCAGCAGTGATGCGGGGGCTGCCCGAGCGGACGGTGGTGGATGCGCTCCGCCTCCCATGGTCCGAGGGTGGCGGCGTCCGCGAGCTTGCGCAGGTGCTCCCGGTCGATGGTGGTCACGGGGTCTCGCGCTCCCTTCCGTTGGCGTGGAGGCCTCGTCCCATACGGTCGGCGGCGAGGTCGATGTCTGCGAGCACGGCGGTGGTGTGGGTGGGGCCGTTCGGGTGGAGATGCTCGATGTACAGCCCGACCTCCCTGGCGGCGTCGCGGCGGACCTGGGCGTCGTGGGCGGCGAGGTACGCGTAGAACTCCTGCACACCCTCCTCGTGCGTCACCATGCCCTCGCTCGCGTGGTGCACCACCTCGGCGTAGCCATGTGCGATCCGCTCGTCCGCTTCGCTCGGCGTGTACCCGGTCATGCGCCCGTGCTCCTCTCGTCTCGGTAGGGGTTGGGTGTCGTTTCTGCCTTGTAGTAGGCGGGGATCGAACCGTCGCATCGCCAGCGCTCATCGGCGTTGAGCCAGCCAATCTCGTGCCCCTCGTTCCACGCCTCGGCCTTCTCCTCGCGCGTGGCGGGCTGGACGACCGCGAGCACGGCGTCGGCCACCTCCCCGGCCGCGTCGATACCGATCGCGATGGAGTAGTAGCCCGAACCGATGACGATGCCCTCCACCTCGTCCCGGATCTGCTCGCGCAGGGTGTCGGTGCCGGTCATGCTCTCGCCTCCCGCGCGGCGATCAGGGCGGCACGGATCGCCTGCGGCTCGTCGGCGTATTCGTACTCATCGAGCACCGACCTCGCGGCCTCGACCTCAGCGTCGGTCGGTTCCTGCGATGCGCCCCACTCGGCACCCGCGACGAACCCGCGCCGGTACGCGATGTGCTCGTCTGAGTCGTAGGTGTTCCCGTCCTCGCGCCGGATGGGCGAGTGCGCGATGGTGGCGGCGTCCTCGGCTTCGGCTCGGGCGCGGTCGGTGAACGTGGTCATCGGGTCGTCTCCTCCGCGAGCCTCTTGATGGTCTCCCCATGCTTGGCGTGGATCAGCTCCGGGAACATGGCGGTGCCGTCCGCGTACGTGGCCGTCGCGGCCGCAATGAGGTTCGCGGTCCGCTGCTCGTAGGCCAGAGCGAGTGTCGCCTGCGCCTGGGCTTCGATGGCGACCGCAAGGGCCGCGGTATTGGTGTCGCCCTCGCGGTCCATCCACGCGCGCAGAATCTTCACAGAGCCCTCCGCGTCTGCCGCATGCGGGTTGCCGGGAATCGTGGCCATGGTCGGTCCCTTCTCGTTCGTGGGTCGACCATCAAGTGGGCGGGCAGGACCTACGACGGGACGCTATCTCGCATTACACGGCGTTGCGTTGGTCTTCCCCATACCAGTGGGGCTCATCGGGCTGCCTTCCTCGCGGCGATCAGGGCGTCGCGCATGATGTCTCCGAGCGTGAATCCCTCGCTGGTGTTGTAGGCGCGCAGAGCGGCCTCGACCTCATCGCGGGTCGGTTCCTGCGATGCGGCCCACTCGGCGCCGTCCATGAAGGCGGTCACCTTGTGTTCGCTGAGCGTCATCACGGGTTCCATGCGCTGGATGCGATAGCGCTCCTCGGCTTCGACTTGGGCGCGGCCGGTGAAGTCGCTCATCGGGTCGACCCGCTCTCGATCTGGAGCATGGCCGGTGCTCGGCCGGACTCGATCGCCAGTGCGAGCGACGGCTCGATCTGCTCGGAGACAGTCTGGCCTGTGCCTGGCACGATCGTGTGCGCGAGGAACTCGGCCTCGAACGTGACGATCCCCGACTCGACGGCCTCGAGCTTCGCCTTGATCACCAGAGCGAGCGCCCGCCACCGCTGCCGGCAGGCCTGCTCCCACGCCTTGAACGCCGCGTCCGCGCTGCGGGGCGTCCCACGCTCCGGCGTCCTCGTGAACTTCCGGTCGCTGCGAGACGGCATGGTCATCAGGAACCGCACCTGGCGGCCGTGAGCGATGAACGTGACGGCCGCGCGGGAGGTCTCCCCATCGTCCTCCGTGGCATACCCGAACCCTGTCGCCCCGTAGCGGGCGAGCACGGACTCGATCTCAGCGCGCGACCGACTCGGGTCGACGGTCGTGGACTTCGCATAGGTGCTCATCGGTCTTCGCTTCCTCGGCGGTGGTTGGTCTTGGCGACGGCGCGCATGAGAGCGGCGCGGAACGTGGCCGGGATCGGTTCGGGTGTCAGGGCGGGCGCGCGGCGGAACACGCGCAGCCGGCCGTCGCGTCCGGGGGCCATGAGGCCCCAGTCCTCCGGTAGGTCGTCGTGCACGATCGCTCGATCCGGCACGACCAGCCACCAGCGGTCGCAGTAGCGCTTGACCGCTTCGGCCTTCGTCGGGTCGCGGAGCTCGGTGAGCCAGTCGGAGCGGCTGACCTTGACCTCGTGGCCGTGCAGCAGGAGCCCGTGGTACGTCCAGCAGTCCTGGGCGAGGAAGTCCGCACGGCGCGGATCCCGGTAGCGGCCGTCGGCTGTCGTCCACCCGGAGTGCTCGGCGACGTGCTCGGCGCAGGCGTAGCGGCGGGCGGTGCCCTGGCTGGTCTGCGAGTAGCGATCATGGAGCAGGTCGAGCATGTTCCGTTCGGTGACCTTCGTTGGGACCTCGGGCAGAGCGTCGAGTAGGTCCATCATCGCTCCTCCTTGGGTGCGAGTCCCACAGCGGCCAGGGCGTGCGCCAAAGCCTCGGTGTGGGTGGGGTGATAGGTCCACTTGCTGTGGACCCCTGATGCTGCGATGCGGAGCAGCATCGGGGCGCTGCCGGGGCGGAGGGACGGCGTGCCCACCAGGACCACCCACGGGGTTCCCTCCCGCTGTGCGACTGACCGCGTATCCGCGCGGGTGATGACCGCCCGCTTCACGATGCACCGTCCTCGTCCACGCGGGCGGACCCGGCGCGGAACTCGAAGTAGTCGCCCTGCCAGACCGGCTCCACGGTCACCACGACCGTGCCGCGCACGTCCTCGTCGCTGTTCTCGTGCCAGACCGTGATCGCGCACTCGCTGGGGTCGAACCGTCCGACGTGATGAGCCCGGACGGTGTACCCGTCGTCGTAGGTGTTGTAGTGGTGCGGCACCCCGAACGCGACGTGGTAGTTGTAGATGCTCTCGCAGTCGCAGTCCCAGACGGCATGGCACGGCGCGTCTGCCGGTGCGTGGCAGGTCATCTCGCCGTTGCCAGGGCTGGTGAGGTCATAGGTGATCGTGTGGGTGCTCATCCCTCGCCCTCCCCGTCCTCGGTGACGCGCACGCCCAGAGCGTGATCCCGCTCGGCCAGCGCGTCCGCCAGTCGGCCGCGCTGCTCCGGCGTGAGGTCGCTCGCGGCGGGCATCTCGCCCAGCTCCTCGTCCCAGTCCTCGGCTCCCTCGGGTCGCTTCGGGGTCGGCGGATCGAACGCCTCGATCACGGCTTCCGTGATGTCGTCCGTCGCCATGGGGGTGTCCGGGTACAGGGCGCGGAGGTTGTCGGCCATCCGCTGAGCGATCATCACTTCCTCGAACAGGGCGGCGTCCAGATGCTCGCGCGCCGTCAGGGATTCCAGCTCGCGCACGCGGGTCAGCGCCTCGTCCCGCTCGCGGCGGACACGGGTATGGACCTCGACGACCCGATCCCGCTCCTCCTCGGCCTTCTCCGCGCGGGCCTCGGCCTCGGTGGTCTTGGCCTGCGCCTGCGCGATCAGGTCCAGGGCATAGGTGCAGTTGCAGGTGAGGTCGTCCTCGTCGGTCTTCGGGGCCGGCGCGGCAGGCAGGGAGGCGTGGAATCCTGCCCGCACTGCGCCCTCCTGGGGGCCGCCCACAGCCATGTAGGCGCGGATGAACGCTTCCACCATCTCGTCGGTGATCGCGGACGGCATCGGAGCGGGCGCGATCTCGTCCAGAGCCGCGCGGAGGTCGCCTGCATCTACATGAGCGGCTGCAGTGTGCTCGCGGCCGCGGAATGTCTCGCGGACGTGGACGGTGACCTCGTTGCGGCGGGCGGTCAGCTCTCCCGACGACAGGGTCACTACGTCGCCTGCTCGGTCCCTCAGGATCTTGCTGATCATGGTCTGCCCCTTCTCGATTGTGGGTCGACCTTCTAGTGGGCGAGCTCCGCGTGCGGTGGGACGAGAGGGCCCGTCACGCGTCCCGTCCCAGCTGGCTGAGGATCTGATCGCGGCTGCGATGCAAGCGTGCGAGCTCGGCGATCCTGGAATCGGAAGGGAGGCGTTGCCGCAGGGGAGCGTTCTGTGCCGCTCGGTCCGCACCGTGCTCGATCCCTCCGAAGAGAGGGTCGATCCTGCGGAGCTTCTGGTCGATCGCTTCGAGGCGAGCTTCCAGGCGCGGTCGGGCCTCCTCGCGCCGTCGCAGTGCCTTGGTGCGAGCGGCCTCGTGCTCTTCCTGAGCCTTCGCGAGCCGGCGACTGGCGACCGTGGCGTGCCGAGAGCACAGCCAGGGCCGGGTGGACGCCTTCGCGCACACCCGCTCGGCGGATTCGATCCACGCTGCGCACTGCGCGGGGTCACGGTCATCGATTCGAAGGGCGACCTGCAGGGCCAGGGTGCTTTCGTCGTGACTGCCCATGTCAGTGCTCCGTCTCGTAGTAGGTGCCCGGCTCGTCAGCCTCGCCGTAGATCTCTTCGGTCACGTGGGCCAGACCCGTCGTGTGCAGGATGTCCTGCGCCTCACGGCTCGCCTCATCAGCCCCGTCGCTGTGGTCCAGCACTGCGATCTGACCGGGGGTCAGGCGGTCGGTGTTGATCTCGACCGTCCGGGTGCGGAAGACGTACTCGGCCATGGTGTAGGTGCGGATGCTCATGGTCAGTTCTCCTCGTCAGCGGAATCGGAGGGGTGGTTCTCCCCGAAAACGGTGCGCCAGACGTCTCGGGCGAAGCCTTCGAGTTCGCCGTCGATCACGGTCACCTCGTCGGTCTCGATGGTCAGCACGCGGTCATCGGTCTCCCACTCCTGGCACGGGAAGTCGATGTTCTCGGCGAGCTCCCCCTTGGACAGAAGCTCCAACCGGGGGTTGCGATGGGTCTCAACATGGACGCTCATGGTCGGCCTTCCTCGTCTCGTGCGGTTCGAGGACTCAGTGGGCGCTGCGGCCGTTCGGCGGGACGGCTACGAGCTCACCGAGGGGACGATGCCGGAAGTGCCCCCAGCGAGGCGGCCACGCGCTCGCCCAGGAAGCGGGAGACGCGCACGGGCACAGCGTTGCCGATCTGCTTGACCACGTCGGATTGCGAGCCGTGGAAGCGGTAGGCGTCGGGGAACCCCTGTGCTCGCGCCCGTTCGCGTGGGGTGAGCATGCGGAAGCGAGGGCCGGCGGCAGTGAAGGTCGCGATGCCATGGTGGTTGCCGCCGGCGGTGACGGTCGCCAGTGGATGCTGATCTGCTCGGCGGGGGCGTGCGTTGCGGCGGTACATCACCAGGTGCGGGATGTCCTTCTCGGTGATCTGTTCGATCTGCGGGGTGACGTACAGGCGGCGGGTGACTGGCTTCCCGAGGTCCGGGTCGAGGATCCGGTCAGCGTGCCGGGGTGCGATCGATGGGGGAGTCAGGTCGACGCTGTCGCCCTGGGTGAAGACGCCGAACCAGCGGCGGCGGGATTGGGCCTCGCCGATGGTGGCCGCGTCGATCACGGTCTGCTGCACCTGGTAGCCCAGGTGTTGCATGCCGTCGAGCCACCAGGGGAACAGGCTCCAGTCGGTGAATTCGCGGACGTTCTCGACGACCACGGCCGGGTACCTGTGGACCTCGGCCGCGGCGATGACGGCGAAGGCGGTTGCCCTGTCGATCGCTCCGGCGTCGGCCTTCAGCCGTTCCTGCTCGACGGGGGGCTTTCTTCTGCCGCCGGCGCGGGCGTGCCAGACACACGAGGGCGATGCCCAGAGGAGGTCCGTGGAGGGGAAGGCGCGGAAGTCCGTCTCGGAGAGGTTCGCGAGGTGGTGCTGGGTCTTCGGATGGTTCGCCGCGTGAGTCTTCACCGCCGTCGGCCAGTGGTTCGCGGCGGCGAGGACCCGGTAGCCGGCCTGTTCGAGTCCCGCTGAGGATCCGCCGGCGCCGGCGAAGAGGTCGGTGGCAGTCAGGGTGTGAATGGGCACCGGGTCCTCGTGGTCCGTGGCAGGGTCGTTCATCGCCGACTCCCGAGCCCGGGGACTACTGCGATGGCGATGATGAGGCCGGGGATGAGAAGGGCCAGTCCGACGAAGAACGCGAGGACCTTGGCCATGCCGGAGAGCCCGCCGTAGATCGCAAGGAAGTTCGCCCCGGTCAGCAGCAGCCCGCCGAGGGCGGTGATTCCTGCCGCGAGGGCGCTGACGACGTGGACTCTCGCGGTGTGCTGAGCGGCCTTGTCGGTGTCGGGCGCGGAACGGGCGAGGACGCGATCGAGCATCTGGATGAGGACGGCGCAGAGGACTCCTGCACCGAGGGGGAGGAAGGCGGTGACGATGTCGCCGACGCTGGGCAGACCAGCGGACAGGTAGGGCTGGGTGTTCATGGGACCTCGTCTCGTTCACGGTGGGCCCTTCAAGTGGGCGAAGAGTCGCGGCCGCGGGACGGATCGTGGTGGGGCAGGGCGATGTACGGTCCCGGTCGCGAGCGGGGCGATGTCCTGCAGCAGGTTGCGATCGCCCACTGGTCTGGTGATGCCGGAGACCTCCGGCGCAGGAGGAGGCAGATCGTGAGCTCAAGGAATCTCGCTACGGAGTACGCGCAGCACACCGCCGGCGCTGACAACGTGTGCCTGATGATGGACCTGGTGAACACCGAGGCGCTCCAGCAGGTGGTGGCCAAGGCGTTCGAGCAGGGCCGTGCAGAGGAGCGACGTCAGCTGTCCGCTGCGACGCGGGACCGTGCGGAGCTCAAGCAGCGCCTGGTCGATCGCCTCCACAGAGGTGGCTTCGGCACGTACACCTACGAGTCGGTCGAGGTGGAGGACGTGGCCGAGGACATGCTCGACGAGCTGGGGCTGTGAACGATGACCACCACCTACGAGGAGAGGTCGCCCGTGCCGGCGGCCCAGGAGCCCGGCCCTGGCGCGGTGACCTATGCGCAGGTACGCAGAGATGCGGTCACCGTGAGTCTCGACGGTGCGTTCGTCGATGAGAGGACGCCGGCAGGATGCTTCGGGATCGTCGTGCGCAATGCCGGTGGCGTGCATACCTACTGGCTGCGCGGTGCGTTCGGGGACCCCGGAGCGCGCGTCGTGGCGCGCACGCGAGTCGTCGACGGAGAACTGGTGCACTACGTAGGCGGAGGCCTCGATGGGGGACGGAGGGAGACGGAGTGAGCATCGTCGACATCGCCGGTAGCCCGTACACGGTCGACCCTCTGGGCCGCGTCGAGCTCGTCGCGACTCGCAGAGATGCCATGAGGGGGCTTCTCGCCTTGTCCCTCGCTGGTCTTCTCCTGGCTGGAGCCTGCGCGTTCGGTGCCGTGAGTATGTACTCGCGGGACGTTCAGCTGTCCGCCACGACGGGAGTTCTTGCCTGCGCCTTCGGAGCAGCCGGAGGGGGCAGCGCCCTCGTGTTGCGCAAGGTGCGTGCGCTGCGTCGCGATCCTGGTGCCTGGAGGATTCCTGCTCGCCGCGCACCATTACGCCCTGCGGACGCGGGCGCATCGTGGGGTCAGATCCTGCGTCCGCCACGGGCCGTCGGCCCGGTCCTGGTCGGCATCGCCGCCCTGGGGTTCATCGGCAGCGTTCTGATGTCCGCCCCCGTCCCGGCTCCCCTCGAGGTGCTGGGGTTGTGCGCCGTGGGTATCTTCCTCACGTGCCTGCTCACCCTCCTCGCACTCTTCCAATCCGCGATGGTCTGGGTCGTGTGCGCGAGGATAGTTCTGATGTTCTTGCCTGGGCCGGCGCCCGAAGGGAAGAGCGACGCGGGGTAACGAGAAGCGAGTGGTCCTCAGCGCGGTGATGGCCTGGCGGTGGAGTCTGCCCCACCCTTGTCCGCCGTGATCCCACCTGCTGGGGAGGGCGATCTTCGCAGGTCATGCGTCGATCTCCTACATCCCCCACATCCCGCCGCGTGAACCATAGGCCTATAGGGGAGATCGGAGAACATATCCCCCTCATACATACATACATTTCTCTTCTTAAGAGATAGAGAAAGTATTTAGGGGATGAGGGGGTTTCTGCCCGGACCTGCGCGTTTGTTGGGTGGAGGACCGGTGGGGGCCGTGGGGAACGACCCGGAAATCGGTCGGTGGCCTGCACAAACGAGTGGTGGGGATCGTGCGGGGGCTCTCCCTCCTTGTGCCGACTGGCGACCCGCGTGAGGCGCATGCCCACGGATGACTCCGGTGCACGGCGACGGAGAGGCCCGTGCAACGTGGCAGTCCTCGGTCCCGCGAGACGCCCCGTCCGCCCACTGTGCGTTTGACCAGGAAGCGGCGAAGAGGAGACGTGGATGAGCACCGCAACGCACGGCGAGGCGACCACCAGCGCGGACGTGGAGCGCTACGACCCCTGGGAGACGTACTGGGAGGTGTGGAAGCTCCGCGACGGCAAGCTCGCCAGCACCGGGCGAGAGCACGCGACCGAGGCACAGGCCCGTGCCGTGGCAGACGGGCTCACAAGCACCGAGACCGAGGTGCACAAGGTCGAGCGTGTACGCCGCGATCCGATCCCGGAGCGGTTGCGAGTCGGCTGGAGCACGATCGAGACGTGCTTCCACGAGCACGCCGCCGACATGACGAAGGACGACCTCGCGCGCGGGCTCGGCACGGAGTTCCCTCCGGAGTTCGCCGACTGGGCGGTCGGGATGCTCGCCGCCCGCGACTGGCGCGAACGCCACGACGCCCAGGTCCGCGAGGCCGCTGCCCGGGAGGCGCTCGAAGGCCTCTCGGCGTGGCTCGCGAAGGTCGCTGCTGCTCACCCCGAGCGGAGCGCGCACATCCCGATGATGCGAGCCCACATCGACCGATACCTCGCCGACAACCATCCGAAGGACTGATCTCGTGAACGACGACATGACCCACGCCGAGGGCAAGGCCCCGGGATCCGAGGACGAGAACGGCGGCCGCGCACAACTGCGCAAGCAGGTCGCCGTCGACATGCTCATGGTCACCCAGGGCGACGTCGACCCCATCTACGCGTGGCAGGTGCAGGACGAGGAGGTCCGCCAAGAGCTGCTCGAGCAGGCCGACACGGCGATCGCACGCATCGTCTCCGAGCTCGACCTCGCCGCCCGGCTCCTGCCCGCTCACGCCCCCTTTGCCAACTCGAGGGGCGCAGGCGCATGAGCAAGCAGACCAGGATCCGCGAGGCGCGCGCCATCACCCGCGGTCTCGCACGAGGCTTCGCGATCGTCCTCAGCGTGCTCTTCGTGCTCTCTGGAGCGCTCTCCTGCGCAGCTGGCGATCTGACCCCGCTGCTCGCCGCCGTGGCCCTCGCGGTCGTCAGCTACGCCCTCCTCGGTGCCCTGCACGCCGCCGAGATCCACCGCATTCGACGCAGCCCACTGCACTGACCGCGCACCGACCGGGTTCAGGATCAAGGGATCGGACGGGTCACCCGCAACCTGTCGAGCACCGGCGCCGTCCCGTGAGGACGCGAGGTCGCCCGCTTTCGGGGAGAGACGGGAGAAGAGTCCCGTCCAGCACGAAGGGCACCCCGATGCACATCCTCTGCCGCGACGTCTCCGCTGTCTCCCGCACGCTCGGCATCCACAACGCCGACCTGGCAAGTATCAGGACGACGCACGGCGAGGTCCTCCTCTTCTTGGCCGTCGCAGGTGAGCCGATCGAACCGCTGACCGTCTCGACCAGCTCTTTTCGGGATGCCCCGAACTGCGACCAGATCGCCGTGCGCGACTACGACCGCCATCGCGGGCTCCCCATAGTCCTCGAGGCCGCGGGCATCGCCATGCGCGCGGATCGGATTCGCCTCGCGGGTCAGCCGCTCTCGCTGATGAAGCGCCCTGGGTTTCGTTCCGTGGTTAGGCGGGCGCGGTCGTCGTGGGGTGAGTGTAGGACGCTTCGACCGCTGCGGGGGTGCGGTAGTCGAGAGTTTCATGCAGTCGGGACG